>NZ_CAAAFS010000272.1:0-4051 GCF_900634755.1 Protofrankia symbiont of Coriaria myrtifolia | reverse complement strand
GCGGCGGGGCTGCCCCGCCGCCCGGGGCCGCTGACGCCGGCGGACGGCCCACCAGGCCTTCCGCGACGGCCCCGGTCAGACCTTCGGTGCCAGTCCCGGCCGGATCCCCGGTGCCGGCGCCGGTGCCGGCCGAGGCCGGGTGGCGGTGCCCGTACTGCCGGGACGTCCGCTTCCGCGCGAGCGTCGTCGGGGACAGGCGCACCGCCGAGGAGCTGGGACGCGCCTTCCCAGGGGCCGTCGTGCGCACCTCCGGCCGGGATGGCGTGCTGGCGACCGTCGCGGCGGCGCCCGCGCTGGTGGTGGCCACCCCGGGGGCCGAGCCGGTGGCCGACGGCGGGTATGGCGCGGTCCTGCTGCTCGACACGTGGGCGCTGCTGGGCCGCCCGGATCTGCGCGCGGCTGAGGAGACGCTGCGCCGGTGGTGCGCGGCGGCGGCGCTTGCCAGGCCCGCGGCGGACGGCGGCCGGGTCGTCGTCGCCGCCGACGCCGGGCTCGCGGTGGTCCAGGCGCTGACCCGCTGGGATCCGGCCTGGTTCGTCCGGCGGGAGGCGGATGAGCGGGCTGCCCTCGGCTTCCCGCCGGCCACCCGCGTCGTCGCTGTCGAGGGCAGCGCCGGCGCGGTTGCCGACCTGGTCGCGGCGGCGCGGCTGCCCGCCGGCGCCGACGTGCTCGGCCCGGTCCCGCTGGAGGAGGTGGACCGCCCGGCCGGCGCCGGGACGGCGGGCCGGCCCGCTCCCGCTGGTGAGACAGGTCGATCCGTCCCCGCCGGGCGGGCGGCCCGGCCTGCTCCCGTCGGGGACGCGGACGCGTCGGAGCTTGCCGGGCAGCGATGGGAACGTGTTCTGGTGCGGGTTCCCAGAGCGCAGGGGCAGCAGCTCGCGGCCGCGCTCAAGGCAGCCCGCGGCGTGCTCGACGCCCGCCGTTCCCCACCGGTGCGGGTCATCCCCGATCCGATCACTTTGCTGTGATGGTGCTGTGATGATTATGTCTCGTGTAAGTTACGTAATGTAATAAATTCGTTCCTGATGGACGTGTATTTTGATGGATACACGTTGCGGGCGCGGGATGATGCGGCTTGGGGACGACGACGCAGGCGCGGGACGCACGCGGGCGAGGGAAGAGGGGCGGCAGTGACGGTCCGAGAGATCCGACTGTTGGGGGACCCGGTGCTGCGGACGGTGGCCGAACCGGTCACCACCTTCGACAAGGAGCTCCGCCGCCTGGTCGCCGACCTCGTCGAGAGCATGCACGAGGCGGGCGGGGTCGGGCTGGCCGCGCCGCAGCTCGGGGTGTCGCTGCGGGTGTTCACCTACCACGTGGACGGTGAGGTGGGGCACCTGGTCAATCCCGTCCTCGGGCCGTTCAGCGAGGAGCTGATGGACGGTGAGGAGGGCTGCCTCTCCCTGCCCGGCCTCTCCTTCGAGCTGAAGCGGCCGGAGCGGGTGATCGCGGTCGGCCAGAACGTCCACGGCGATCCTGTCACGATCGAGGGCAGCGGCCTGCTGTCACGCTGCGTCCAGCATGAGACCGACCATCTCGACGGGGTGTTGTTCATCGACCGGCTGGACCCGGAGACGAAGAAGGCGGCGATGAAGGCCATCCGCGAGGCGGAGTGGGCCGGGCAGGCTCCGCCGGCGGTGAAGGTGTCCCCGCACCCGCTTTTCGGCCGCGCCCGCTGACCTGCCTTTCCTTGCCCGCTCGGGCTCGGCCGGCGACTGTTCCGCGGATGTTCCGCGGAACACGACCCGCTGGACCGCGTACGCGCGGGACGCGGCTAGCGTTGGACCGTGCGCACTTTCCTGTCCCCGTCCGCCCTGTCTTCGTCCGCGGGACTCAGGGGATCCGTGGGAGCAACCTGGTCGGGTGGTCGCTGATGCGGGTGGTGTTCGCCGGTACCCCGGCGGTGGCGCTGCCGAGCCTGCGGGCGCTGCTCGACTCGTCCCGCCACGACGTCGTCGCGGTCGTGACCCGTCCCGACCGGCCGGCCGGACGCGGCCGGAAGGTCGCGCACTCGCCGGTGCGGACGCTCGCCGAGGAGCGGGGCGTGGAGGTGCTGACCCCGCAGAAGCCCCGTGACCCCGACTTCCTCGCCCGGCTCACCGAGATCGCCCCGGACTGCTGCCCGGTGGTGGCCTACGGCGCGTTGCTGCCCCGGGCCGCCCTGGACATCCCCCGGCACGGCTGGGTCAACCTGCACTTCTCCTTGCTGCCCGCCTGGCGCGGCGCCGCGCCGGTGCAGCGCGCCCTGCTGGCCGGTGACGACGTGACGGGCGCGTCGGTCTTCCAGATCGAGGAGGCCCTCGACAGCGGCCCGGTGTACGGGACGCTGACCGAGCCCGTCGGCCCCCACGACACCGCCGGTGACCTGCTGGCCCGGCTGGCCGATGCCGGCTCCCGGCTGCTCGTCGCGGTCCTGGACGGGATCGCCGACGGATCGCTGCGGGCCTGGCCGCAGCGATCCGAGGGGGTGTCGATCGCGCCGAAGCTCGACGTCGCCGACGTGCGGATCGACTGGTCCGCGCCGGCCTACCGGGTCGATCGGCTGATCCGGGCGGCCACTCCGGCGCCTGGCGCCTGGACGACGTTCCGCGACCACCGGATCAAGATTGGCCCGGTGCGTCCCGTCACCGTCGTGGAGACGACGGCCGTGGTGACAGCCGTGGCGGCGGGGAAGGGCGATGGCGGGACAGGCGCCGCCGGCGGGGACAGCGCCACCTCCCTCGGCATCGAAGATCTTGCTCCTGGGCAGATCGCCGTCGGCGGTCACGGCCGGATCGCGGTGGGGACCGGCGGCGGGGTCGTGCTGCTCGACGAGGTCCGCCCCGAGGGCCGTCCCACGATGGCCGCCGACGCGTGGGCGCGGGGAGCCCGCATCGCCGCCGGCGAGAGGTTCACATGAGTCCGGCCCCCGCCGGGGGCACGCGGGCACGGCAGCGGGCCCGGCCGCCGGCGTCCCGGGCCGATCCCGCCCGGCTGCTCGCCTGGGAGGTCCTGCGGGCCGTCGACGAGCGTGGCGCCTACGCGAACCTGCTGCTGCCGGCGCTGCTGGCCGGCCGCCAGCTGTCCGCCCGCGACCGGGGTTTCGCCACCGAGCTGACCTACGGCACCCTGCGCGCCCTGGGTGTCCTGGACGGGCTGCTCGCCACGGTCGCCAACCGCCCGGTGGACGAGGTGGACCCGCCGGTGCGGGACGCGTTGCGGCTGGGTGCCTACCAGCTGCTGCGCACCCGGGTGCCGGCGCGGGCCGCGGTCGACTCGACCGTCGACCTGGTCCGCCGGACCAGCGGTGAACGGCCGGTACGGTTCGCCAACGCGGTGCTGCGCCGCCTCGCCGCCCGGCTGGAGGCCACCGGCGGCGATCTCGCGGTGCTGCTGGCCGCACCCGGCTATGACGACGACCCGGTCGGCCATCTGGCGACGGTCACCGCGCATCCCCGCTGGGTGGTCGAGACGTTCGCCGCCGCCCTCGGCGGCGACCTGGCGCGGACCCGCGCCGCGCTGGCGGCCGACGACGAGCGTCCCAGCACCCATCTGGTCGCCCGTCCTGGCCTGATCGACCGGGACGGGCTGCTGCGGGCGGCCCGGGACGCCGGCCTGGCCGCCGAGCCCGGCCCGTGGTCGCCGTACGCGGTCCGGCTGGCCGGCGGGGATCCGGGGCGGCTGCCGGCGGTCCTGGCCGGCCAGGCCGGCGTGCAGGACGAGGGCAGCCAGCTGGTCGTGGCCGCGCTGTCGCGGGTGGCCACGGTCGGGACGGACACCGGGGTGAGCGTCGATCTGTGCGCCGGACCGGGTGGCAAGACCGCCCTGCTGGCGGGCCTGCTGCCCCGGACCAGGCTGGTCGCGGTGGAGCCGCGGGCCACCCGGGCCCTGCTGGTGGCCGCCGCGGTGGCACGCCCGGCCCCGGCGCCCGATCCCGCCGACGCCGTGAGCGGCCCGGCGGCGGCCGTGGGAGATGCCGCGGGCAGCCCGGGGGCCGGTGCGGAAGGCATGGCGGGCGGCCCGGTGGCGGGCCGGTCGAACGTGGTGGTGGTACGTGCGGACGGGCGGGCGG
>NZ_CAAAFS010000271.1:0-14455 GCF_900634755.1 Protofrankia symbiont of Coriaria myrtifolia | reverse complement strand
GTGGTGGTACGTGCGGACGGGCGGGCGGCGCCGCTGCGTCCCGGCAGCGCCGACCGGGTGCTCGCCGACGTGCCCTGCACGGGCCTGGGGGCGCTGCGCCGCCGGCCGGAGGCCCGCTGGCGCCGCACGCCGGCGCAGGTCGCGCCCCTGTCCCACCTGCAACGGCAGTTGCTGGCCGCCGCCGTCGACCTGGTGCGCCCCGGCGGGGTGGTCGGGTATGTGACCTGCTCGCCGCATCCGGCCGAGACCGTCGAGGTCGTGACGGACGTCGTGACGCGGCTGGCTGCGCGCGGCGTCGGCGTGTCCGTCCTGGACGCGCGGGAGTACCTGCCCGGGGTGCCGGATCTCGGCGACGGCCCGTTCGTACAGCTGTGGCCGCACCGGCACGGCACCGACGCGATGTTCCTGGCCCTGCTGCGCCGTTCCTGAGCCCCTAAGCCCTGCCGCAGCCCTGCCGTGCCGGCCTCAGCAGCGAAAGCTGGGGGTGGAAACGGCCGCTGGAGCGACCGTTCGTTCCCCCGCTTTCATGATTCGGTATTCGACAATATTCGATCATGAATGTTGGACTGGCTTCGGGACGGGTCCGTGCGCTGGAGATCCGATCGGTTCCGGGGCGGTCGGCTCTGCCCCGCCGGGGCCGGGGCGGGCGAGAGCCGACGGGCGGGGGCAGGCCGGCCTGCCCCCGCCCCGCCGCGGCCCGGCGGGTGGGCCGTGCGACGGTCGTCAGGATCAGGAAACCTGGCCCTTGACGCAGTTCTGGGGGCCACAGGCGATGGACCGCCAGTAGTGGACGCCGTTCACGTCCCAGCTCAGGGCTCCCCAGATGGCGCCGGTGGCGGTGTCGGAGCACCAGCCGCCGGTGGGCGCGTCGCCGATCGACGCCGTCCGTCCCAGATCGTTGCCCTGTCGGACGGTGCCGGCCTCCCCGGCCACGTTGGTCTTGCCGTTGGCCTGCAGGTTGGCCAGGCGCACCTGGTAGGTGTTCTGGTTCTGCCAGATCTCGACGCGGGCCCCGGGGCCGGAATGCTGCTCCCGCAGGGTCCAGGGGCCGGACGGCGGCCCGCACAGGTTCTGGACCTGGTCCTGGGCCTGCCCGGGAATCCCGGTCTGGGTGGGAGTCGACGTCGGACTCTGGGTGGGGCTCGGCGTGGGGCTCCCGGTGGGGCTCGGCGTGGAGGGCGACGTTGGGCTCTGTGTCGGGGTAAGGGCTGGGATCTGCGGCAGGGTGGGGGTCTGGGCCCACGCGGGTGTGGCGGCCAGCGACAGCCCGACCGCCAGCGTGGCGGTGGTCACCAGCGTCGTCAGGATCGTAGCCGGCCGGCGTCGTGACGCGACCGGACCATGTGGGATGACATGCACTATTCGGTATCCTTTCTCCACCCGGAACGGCGGACGCAGAGTAGTCACGTCCACGCTGTGTGTTTCAGTTCCGGTGCGAAAGTTCCCTTCAGGTTTCCCTGGCAGACCTGTGGCCAGCGCGTTCACCCCTTCCGGGTCTGTCCGCCCCCAACGGGCGCTCCCATCTCCCAGCCGTCCCGACGTCCGCCATTTCACCGCTCGCCGTCCAGCCGTCTCGCCCTCCCGTCTTCTCCGGCGGTGGCGGCCGCTATGCGGCCCGCGCCGTGATCCCGGCCGCCCCGCGTCGGTTGGAGCCAGCGCGGTACTGGCAGCGTGTGATGGGCTGACGGACGGCACCCCGCGCACACCGGCGACGCGGCGGCAAGCCACCGTCTGTTCGGCGGCACCGTACCGGTTGGTACCGATTGCGGATCTTGAATGGTCGGGGTCCGGGTCAAGACCCTGATCAAACGCATCCAGTACCGACTCGACCTCGTCGTCGACTTGCTCGGCCAGGCCGGCCGGACCATGGATCCGGAACCGCAGAAGCCGGACAGGCCCCGGCCGTTCAAAGCCTGCGGCAATCCCGACGCGCGTCAACATGCCTTGAAAAACCTCAAAGAAATCAACCGAAGAACAAACTTCGGCGGCCCGGCGTAGTGGCGAGGTCGGGTCACGACCGGGGAACGCGCCGATGCCCTCGGCGATCGCGGCGAGGGATGCGGCGGTCCTTACTCCGCCGACGGGCATCGAGGTAGGAGCCAGGGCGGAAGGTGGGGCTTAAGAGGGCGGTCTCGACTCTGCCGGCGAGCCGGCTTCTCTAAGATCTGACGCGTTACGTCACTTCCGCTTCTCTTGGCACCGGAGTGCCGGTTGCGGCGGTGACCCGCCTTGGTCGAGAGGGGGAGTGTTGTCCGACAGCGAGAGCCAGCACGGCACGCCAGATCCGGTGTCACTGAACGTACGCGACAGGGTGTTCGTCTCGACCTGGATCGAGGCCGGGGTCGATATCTCGGTGCCGAGCATCGCCCGGGTTTATGACGCGCTGCTCGATGGGAAGGACAATTTCCCGGCCGACCGCGCTGTCCACGACCAGCTCATCCAGGTGATCCCGGATGGCAAGACCGCTGCCCAGTACAACCGGCAGGTGCTCCGGCGGGGCGTCGAGTTCATGGTGGAGCAGGGCGTCCGCCAGTTCATCGACCTCGGCTCGGGTCTGCCGGCCGCCGAGAACACCCACCAGGTCGCCCAGCGAATTGCGCCCGAGTCGAAGGTCGCCTACGTCGACATCGACCCCATCGTGCTGGCGCACGGCCGGGCGCTGCTGGCCGAGAACAGGAACACCACGGTCATCACCGCGGACTTCAGGCGTCCCGACGAGGTGCTGAGCAACCCGGACGTGACCGCGCTGATCGACCTGTCGAAGCCGGTCGGGCTCCTGATGCTCGCGGTCGTCCACCACGTCCACGATGACGAGGACCCGGCTGGTCTGGTCCGCGCATACGTCGACCGGGTGGTGTCGGGCAGTCACCTGTTCCTCACCCACTTCGTCGACCACGGCGAGGAGACCAAGCCCGTCGAGCAGGTGCTTCTCAACGAGCTGACGAGGGGGCGCTTCCGCTCGATCGAGGAGATCACCTCCTACTTCGACGGGCTGGAGCTCATCGAGCCAGGCGTGGTCTACAACCCCTTGTGGCGTCCCACCGAGCCGGTCGCCAGGCCGTACCCGCTCGCTGTCCGGCTGGTCGCGGGCGGCATCGGGCGCAAGTCGTAAGATTTGCCATCTTTTGCCATAAGAATCGATCCGCCGACGCGCCGAACGGACGGCCGCTCCGACGCGCCGGTGGGGTGCCGACCGGAGGGATGCGGGGCCCTGCCGCGCGCGGCGGGGCAGGCGGGGTCCTGTTCGGCGCGGCGTGTGCGACGCCTGTGTTTTCGACGTCATGGCTCCGTTCGCGGGTACCGCCGCTCCGGCGTGGAGGAGTGGCGCGTTGTGACGGTGGGTTTGGGTGATCGCCACAGGGGCGGACGGGGCGGTGGTGGGCCGCTGATGGGTCGATACGCTCGCGGGTGTGGCAACCGCGCAGATCTACCCGAGCCTGCTGGCCGCCGATTTCGGGCGGGTCGCCGACGCCGCGCGTGCGGTCGAGGGTCATGCCGACTGGCTGCACGTCGATGTCATGGACTACCACTTCGTCCCCAACCTGGCGTTCGCGCCGGACACGGTGACCGCCCTGCGCACGGTCACCACCATCCCGCTCGACTGCCATCTGATGATCGACGATCCGGACCGCTGGGCCGCCGGCTACGCAGAGCGGGGCGCGGCGAACGTGACCATCCATGCCGAGGCCGTCCGCGACCTGCCCCGCACGACCGACGCCATCCGGGCCGCCGGCGCGCGCACCGGGCTCGCGGTCAAACCGGCCACCCCCGTCGAGCGTTACGTCGACGACCTGCACCGTTTCGACCTGCTGCTGCTGATGACCATCGAGCCCGGGTTCGGCGGCCAGAAGTTCATGAACGAGGTCCTGCCGAAGATCGAGGCGGCCCGGCGGCTGCTGGACGACCGGGGGCTCGACCTGTGGCTGCAGATCGACGGCGGGGTCAACGCCGAGACCATCGAACGGGCGGCACGGGCCGGGGTGGACGTCTTCGTCGCCGGCACCGCCGTCTACGGTGCCGCCGACCCGGCCGCGGCGCTGGAGGCGCTGCGTGCGCAGGCGCTGGCCGCCTCCCCCCGGCTGGTGGCGCCGGTCCTCGAGAAGGGCTGACCGGGCGGTGGCGGCGGACGGCCGAGCGGGCCCGGGACGCCAGGAACCGGCTGGTGGCGGTCCGGCGGGCGCGGAGAGGGCCGGTCCCGAAGCGGCGGCCGGTCTCGAGACGGCGGCCGGTCTCGAGACGGCGGCCGGTGCGGACGAGCGGTGGCTGCGGATGGCGGTCGAGATCTCCCGGCGCTGCCCGCCGTCACCGAGTGCGTTCTCGGTGGGCGCGGTCCTCGTCGACCGGTCCGCGGGCCTGGCGGCGGACGCGTCCGCGCGGGTGCTGGCGACCGGTTACTCGCGCGAGCTCGACCCGCGTGACCACGCCGAGGAGGTCGCGTTGCGCAGGCTCGCGCAACATGCCCAGGACGGCCCGCCGGTCCCGGCCGGCTCGCTGACGCTCTACAGCTCGCTGGAGCCGTGCAGCGCCCGGGCGTCACGCCCCCGGACCTGCACGGAACTGATCATCGAGGCAGGGATTCGCCGGGTGGTCTTCGCCTGGCGTGAACCCGAGGTGTTCGTCGACTGTGAAGGCGCGGAGATCATGCGGCGCGCCGGCCTCGACGTTGTCGAGGTGCCGTCCCTGGCCGCGGCGGTCCGGGCGGTCAACGCCCATCTGCTCGCATGATCATCATTCGCGTGACGTTTTCCGCATGACGTTTCTCACACGATGCCGTTCATGTGACGTCGCTCATATGGAACACTTATATAAACCGTCCAAGCGTAATCGTCCTGGTGGCAAATACGTATAAAAGCGGATGTACGGGGCTGGTTGCCCGCAGCTGGACGCGCGAAGATGGACGAAGAGTGATGGGTGTGCTGCCGTCCGGTATCACGTGAGCTTTCTTGCACCTGTGCCGTCCGCATGTGCCAGACTTGGTCAGGTAGTTAGCAGCACGCGCGCTCCGGGGTCGGTGAAAATCCGAACCGGCGGTGACAGTCCGCGACCCGTCCGCAGCCAGCGGACGGCTGATCCGGTGGAATTCCGGGACCGACGGTGAAAGTCCGGATGGGAGGACGCGCGCGGGCGTGTGCTGTTCGACGGCCCCAGGCCTGCCGACGGCCCGTCCGGCGCCTGTGCGCCGGATGCGTCCCGCGTGATCGCCTCTGTCTCGGACGTGGCGCCGGGACGAGAGGGCACACCAGGAATGTTCACCGGCATCGTCGAGGAACTCGGCGTGGTCGCGGCCGTCGAGCCGCGGCCGGCGGCCGCTCGACTGATCATTGACGCTACGAAGGTGCTCGAGGACGTCAGCGAGGGCGCGTCCATCGCGGTCAACGGGGTCTGTCTGACCGTCACCAGCTGGTTTCCCCATGGCGAGGGGCAGGCGTTCGCGGCCGACGTCATGCAGGAGACGCTCGACCGTTCGTCCCTGGGCGGGCTGCGCGCCGGTGACCGGGTCAACCTGGAGCGCCCCGTGCGCCTGGCCGACCGCCTCGGCGGGCATCTCGTGCAGGGGCACGTGGACGGCGTCGGCGTGGTCCTCGAACGCCGCTCCAGCACCTCCACGACCACCTCAGCGGCATCCACCACAACGACGGCCTCCGAAGTGGCCTCCACCGTGGCCTTCACGACGGTATCCACAGCGGCCTCCGGTGACGCGGCGGCGACGGGAGGCGATCCCGTCACCTTCGGCCCGGACACCCAGTGGGAGATCGTGCGCATCAGCCTGCCGCCGGGCCTGGAGCGCTATCTCGTCGAGAAGGGATCCATCACCGTCGACGGTGTCAGCCTGACGGTCGTCGAGATCACCCCGGCGGACGCGACGACGCCCGCCACGTTCACGGTGAGCCTGATCCCGACGACGTTGCAGGTGACGACCCTCGGTCGGCGAGGGGTGGGGGAGCGGGTCAATCTCGAAGTCGACGTGCTGGCGAAATACGTCGAGAAGCTTGTCGTCGCGGGGGAGGCGGCCGGTGCCGGCTCGTCCAGCACCCCCGTCATCCACAGCGGGAGCGGGCAACTGTCATGATCAAAAATCTGCCAGTCGGTGATACGCGTTTCGCCTCGATCGACGAGGCGGTCGCGCAGATCGCCGCCGGCCGGCCAGTCGTCGTCGTCGACGACGCCGACCGCGAGAACGAAGGCGACCTGATCTTCGCGGCGGAGAAGGCCACCCCGGAGCTGTTGGCCTTCATGATCCGTTATACCTCCGGGGTGGTCTGCGTGCCGATGGACGGCGCCGACCTCGACCGGCTCGAACTCGACCAGATGGTCCCGCACAACACCGAGCGGATGGGCACCGCGTTCACCGTCTCCGTCGACGCCCGGGCCGGGGTGACGACCGGCATCTCCGCGGCCGACCGGGCGCTGACCATCCGGCTGCTCGCCGACCCGGCGACCACCGTCGCGCACATCACCAAGCCCGGCCACATCTTCCCGCTGCGCGCGAAGGTCGGTGGGGTGTTACGGCGTCCCGGCCACACCGAGGCCGCGGTGGACCTGGCCAGGCTCGCCGGGCTGCGTCCCGCCGGAGCCATCTGCGAGATCGTCAACGACGACGGCAGCATGGCCCGGCTGCCGGAGCTGACACGGTTCGCCGAGGAGCACGGGCTGCTGCTGATCTCCATCGCCGACCTGGTGGCGTACCGGCGGCGCAGCGAACACCACGTCGAGCAGGTCGCCGACACCAGGATCCCCACCGGCTACGGCGAGTTCCGCGCCTTCGGCTACCGCGGCGTCATCGAGGACGTGGAGCACGTCGCGCTGGTCAAGGGGGACATCGGGGACGGCCGTGACGTCCTGGTGCGGGTACACAGCGAATGCCTCACCGGCGACGTCTTCGGCTCCCGCCGCTGTGACTGCGGGACACAGCTCGACGCCGCCCTGCGCATGATCGCCCAGGAGGGCCGGGGCGTGGTCCTCTACATGCGGGGGCACGAGGGCCGCGGCGTCGGCCTCATCCACAAGCTGCGGGCCTACCAGATGCAGGACGCCGGGCACGACACCGTGGACGCCAACCTCGCCCTCGGCCTGCCCGCGGACGCGCGCGACTACGGCACGGGCGCCCAGATCCTCGTCGACCTCGGCATCCGGACGATGCGGCTGCTGACGAACAACCCGACCAAGCGGGCCGGGCTGGAGGGCTACGGCCTGGAGGTCGTCGAACGGGTCGGGCTGCCGGTGAACTTCACCCCGGAGAACCTGCGCTACCTCACCACCAAGCGGGACCGGATGGGACACGACCTGCCGGGCCTGCCGAAACTGCCAGCCGTGCAGGCAGGGCAGGCAGGGCCGAAGGTCGCGGGAGTCCGCGCCGACGTCCCGCTGCACTGCGTCGGGGGCACGAGCGTCGGGAGCGCGGGCGCGCACCCGGTCCGTGCGACGGAGGCGGAGCCGGCGGTGACGGACGAGGAACTGCTGATGGCGGACATGTGCCAGGGTGAGACGGCATGAGCGGTCAGGGCGCGCCGGCGCCGTCGATCCCGGACGGCGCCGGCCTGCGGCTGGCCATCGTGGCAACCCGTTGGCACGCCGAGATCACCGACGCCCTCGTCGACGGCGCGCTGCGAGCGGCCAAGGACGCCGGGGTCGCCTCCCCGCTGCTGGCCCGGGTGCCCGGCGCGGTCGAACTGCCGATCGTGGCGGCGGCGCTGGCCGCCCGCCACGACGCGGTGGTGGCGCTGGGCGTGGTGATCCGCGGTGGCACCCCGCACTTCGACTATGTCTGTCAGTCGGTGACGCAGGGGCTGACCGAAGTCGCCCTGGACACCGGGATTCCGGTGGGTTTCGGCGTGCTGACCTGCGACACGGTCGAGCAGGCGCTCGACCGTGCGGGCCTGCCCTCCTCGGCGGAGGACAAGGGCCGCGAGGCCACCTTCGCCGCCCTGGAAACCGCAACCGTCCTACGGGACCTCCGCCACGGTTAGTCCTGGGTCAGGGCGTGCCTGACGGATGTTCGATCGCGCGGGCGGCGTCCAGCCGGCCACATCGACCAACATCTATCAATCGACCAACATCTATCAGACGCCCTGTGGCGCGCTCTTCCGGATCGGTCGCGGCTGGTCTGTCGTTTCGACCGACGGGTCGGTGTCGTCCAGGCTGAAAGTCGTCCAGGCTGAAATCGGCCGGCAGCGCGGTGTGGAACAACGACGTGGAACAACAACTCGGCCCGGAAACGGCGGCCCCGGGGTGCCGGTGTCGGCGCGCCGGCCGTTCGGGCGGGTCCTTCTCAGGCGCACGATCTTCCGGATGCGCGAGCCGGGGGATCTTCAGATGGGGTCCGTGGCCCGGGTGCCGAAGGCGTGCAGGAAGGTGTCGACCGCGGCCCGCGCGACAGCCCGCATCTCGTCGTCGGAGATGGCCTGGGTGCCGAACCGGGTCCGTCCCTCCAGTGAGCCGGTCAGCAGGGCGGCGAGCTGTTCCGCCGCCGCCGCCGGGTCCCCCGCCCGCAGCCGGCCGGCCAGCGCCAGCCGGGCCAGCCGGTCGGCGAGCGCCTCGGTGACCGGGTTCGTCGCCCGCCCCTGGATGATGTCGAGCAGGTCGGGAAACTGGTTGATCTCGGCGTACAGCAGCCGCCGCAGCGCCCAGCCCCGCTCGTCGCAGAAACACTGGATCAGGTGGTAGCCGACGTCCTCCAGGGCGGTGCGGACGTCGCTGTCGAGGTCGCGCAGCCGGTCGACCGCGGCCAGGTTCTTCGCCAGCGCGCTGTCGGCCTCGGCGGCGATGGACGCGCGCAGTAGGGCCTGCTTGTCGCCGAAGTGGTTGTAGATCGTGTGCTTGGCGACCTGCGCCTCGGCCGCGATGACGTCCAGAGTTGCCTGGGCGTATCCCTCCCGGGCGAAGACCGTGAACGCGGTACCGAGAATGGCCGCCCGCCTGTCGACACGCCTACGCCTGCCGCCGGACGGCCGGTCCGCGGTAGCCGGCAGAGCCGCAGCGGCCGCAGCGGTCCCAGTGGCCGCGGTGATGGTGGCGGCGGTGGTTGGAACGGACTGAGCGGCCGGAGCGATCGGTGCGGTGGCGTCGGCGGCTGCCGGCCGCGCATGCCCGGTTGCCGGCGCCTCGGTCGCGCCGCCCGACCGTCCGCCGGTTGTTCGCCCGCCGGCTGGCCGGCCGCTGTTCACGGTCCCGCTCATGGCCTCACGGTACCGGTTGCCCTCCTTCCATCCCCGGGACAGCCACAACGTTGAAAACGTCATGGTGCTGTAAAGTGCACTCACACGTGCACAACGATGCTCACTGGAGGGCACTATGGCGGACGCGTCCCAGGAGCACGACCGGTTCGACCCCCCACTCCGACGGCTGATCGCCGTGGTTCTGCTCGGCGGGATCATGGGGATCCTGGACGGGTCGGTGGTCGCCGTCGGCGTCGACACCCTCGCCACCCGGTTCCACACGTCGCTGAGCACGATCGGCTGGGTCTCCACCGGCTACCTGCTGGCCCTCACCGTCGCCATCCCGATCACCACGTGGGCCGTGGACCGGTTCGGCGCCCGGCGGCTGTGGCTGGCCGCCCTCGTCGCGTTCCTGGCCGCGTCCCTTGCCTCCGGACTCTCCTGGAACATCTCCAGTCTGATCGTCTTCCGGATCGTCCAGGGCCTGGCGGCCGGCGTTCTCGACCCGCTGGTGCTGACCCTGCTGGCCCGCGCCGCCGGCCCGCGCCGGGCCGGGCGGGTCATGGGCCTGATGGGCATGGTGCTCTCGACCGGGCCAGTGCTCGGCCTGATCGTCGGCGGGATCGTCCTGGCGGACTTCTCCTGGCGGTGGATGTTCCTGATCAACCTGCCTATCGGGATCGTGGCGCTGGTCGGCGCCGCACGGGTGATACCGCCCGACCCGCCGCGAACCGCAGAACGCCTCGCCCGCCTCGATGTCGCCCGCCTCGACGTCGTCGGCGTCGCCCTGATCGGGCCCGGGTTCGCGGCCGTCGTGCTGGGCCTGACGCAGGCCGCCGAGCGCACCACCGTCGCCGCCTGGCAGGTGCTCATCCCCCTCGCCGCGGCCGTGACGCTGCTCGCCGGGTACGGCCTGCACGCGCTGCGGGCGCCGTCGCCGCGCCGCACGCCACCGCTGATCGACCTGCGGCTGTTCGCCAACCACGGGTTCGCCGCGAGCGTTGCCATCATGACGCTGGTCGGCCTGACGATGTTCGCGAACCTCTTCGTCCTGCCGCTCTACTACCAGCAGCAGCACGGGCGGGGCACGCTCGCGTCCGGGCTGCTGGTCGCCCCCTTCGCGGTTGCCGCGGTCATCGCCATGCCGCTGTCCGGACGGCTGTCCGACCAGCTCGGCGCCCGCGCCCTCGTCCGGGGCGGAGCGGTCGTCACAGCCCTCGGCGAGCTGGCGTTCACCCGGGTCGGCGGGCACACCAGCGAGGTGTGGCCCGCGCTCGCCGCCTTCGTCGTCGGCGCTGGGCTGAGCTTCGTCGGCGCGCCGACCATGGGATCTCTCTACCGGACCCTGCCCCCGGCGTCGGTGCCCCAGGGCAGCTCGGTGCTCTACATCCTCAACCAGCTCGGCGCGGCGATCGGCATCGCCGTCGTCACCCTCATCCTGACGACCATCGGCCCCGGCGACGGGGACGGGACGGCGGGTTTCCACGGCGTCTACTGGTTCGCTCTCGTCGCTGTCGCCGTCATCCTGGCCGCGAGCGCGCTCCTCCCACAACGGGACGCGGGCCCGACCGCCGCCACGCCCCCCGCGGCGCCAGCGGTCACCGAACCGGCTACCGAACCAGCCACTGCGCTGGCCACCGAGCCGGCTACGGAACCGGCCAGCGAGGGCGTCGCAGCCCTCGACAGGTGACCACGCCGGAGCACCAGGGTGCTGCGCCCTTCCGGGCGGGGCGAATGAACGACGCGCTGACGCAGGCGGAGATCGTCCTGGCGGTGCGCTCGGCGGCGTACTTCCGGTCGAAGCACCGCACGGAGCGGGTGGACAGCGGCGTTACCGGACGACGGGCGGGGCCGGGACAGGCTGATCTCCGTCCGGGTCGAGGGCTGCGACGTGCCGCCGCTGCTGCGGCCCCGGGCGTACATCTGCGGCCCCGGGCGTACATCGACCTTGTCGGCCTGCGGCCTGGTCAGGCCCGGGCGGAGTTGATCGCCGAGTTGACGCCGGGGAGAGGCTACTGCCGGGACATGGCCATGCGTGCTTCGCTTTCGATGTCCGTGATGAGCTCTCCGTCGAGATCGACGGTCACGCTGTGCAGCGTGCCGGTGAACGGGAAGAGGGTCGGATAGTCCGGTACGACCGGGGAGCCCGGGTTGGCGCCACAGGTCAGCCCGCCCGGGTTGAAGGCTATGGGTGTGGTTATGGGTATGTTGCCCACCCCGGCCGGCTGTCCGTCGATGTAAAGCCGGGCTCGTCCGGGGGTGCCTTCGCCGTTGGCGATGTCCGGCTTTCCGGTGGGTTCGAACTCGAAGCGCAACTGGTGCCGGCCGGAAGGCACGGTGCCGGTGGATTCCACATGGTAGACGGTGCGTCCGACATAGTTGTGGGAGTAACGCAGCCTGCCCTCCCTGACGTAAAACGACCAGCCGCCGGTACCCGCGCCCTGGCAGAGCAGGACTCCCTCGGCGCCACCCGGCGGGATTTCCGCGTCTGCGGTGATGCTGTGGGTACGGTTGAGTACTCTGGGGGCGACGGCGAACGGCAGCGTCTGGGTGCCGGGCCGGAAGGTGTAGGAGGTTCGCGCCTCGGTGATCTGCGGGCGTTCCACCACCAGCCGTACGGCGCCGCTGCCGTCGATGGGGAGCACGTTGTATCTGCCGGCCTCCACATACCACAGCGAGATCATTTCGATGAGTTTGTCCCGGTGCTGTTCGGCGACGTCGTAGTTTTCCGCAAAATCCTGCGCCACATGGTAGAGCTCCCAGTGGTGGGCATCCAGATCGGTCAGGTCCTCGGCGGAGATCGGTACACCGAACGGTTTGCCGGCCTCCGCGAAGGACGGTCCCGGCCATGGGCACACCGCGCGCCATCCGTCGTGGTCGATCGCGCGGTGCCCGAGCATCTCGAAATACTGGGTGTGATGCCGGGTCGGTGCGGCCGGGTCGGTGAACGTATAGGCGAAACTGACGCCGTGCAGCGATGACTGGGCGACACCCCTGATCTCGGCCGGCGGTTCGGCACCGAGTACGTCGAGTATGGTCGGCACGATGTCGATGATGTGCGCGTACTGGGTCCGTACCTCGCCGCGGGCCGCAATACCCGCCGGCCAGTGGACGACGAAGGGGTCGCTGGCCCCGCCCCGGTAGGTTTCCCGCTTCCACCGGCGGAACGGGGTGTTGCCGGCCCAGGTCCAGCCCCAGGGATAGTGGTTGAACGTCGAGGGGCCGCCGAGGTCGTCGATTTTTCCGAGGCTGTCCGCCAGGGGCTCCGGGGCGTTGTTGAAGAATTGCAGCTCGTTCGTGGTCCCAGTGACCCCGCCCTCGGCGCTGGCGCCGTTGTCGGACACGAGCATGACCAGCGTGTTGTCGAGCTCACCGGTCTCCCGGAGAAAGCCCAGCAGCCGGCCGATGTGGTGGTCGGTGTGGGACAGGAAGCCGGCGTACACCTCCATCATGCGTACCGCGAGCCGGCGGGCATCGGGCGTCAGGGAATCCCAGGCGGGGACGTCGGGGTCGTGCCGGGACAGTTCCGCCTCCGGCGGCACCACGCCAAATTCCTTCTGCCGGGCGAAAACCCGCTCCCGGTAGGCGTCCCAGCCGTCGTCGAACCGGCCGGAGTAGCGGTCCGCCCATTCCCTGGGAACGTGGTGTGGGGCGTGCGTGGCACCGGTGCAGAAGTTCAGGAAGAATGGTTTGCTCGGGGCGACCTGCTTGGCATCGGCGATGAAGTCGATGGCCTTGTCCACCAGGTCCGAGGTCAGATGGTAACCCGCCTCCGGAGTTTTCTGCGGCGCTACCTGGTGGTTGTCGTACACCAGATCCGGATACCACTGGCTGGTGTCGCCGCCGAGGAACCCGTAGAAACGCTCGAAGCCACGTCCCAGCGGCCAGCGGTCATACGGTCCGGCGGCCGACTCCTGTTCGGACGGCATAAGGTGCCATTTGCCCACCAGGTAGGTGTTGTACCCGTGCTGGAGCAGCATCTCCGACAGGAAACCGTTCTCGAACGGGATGTTGCCGTCATAGCCCGGGTAGCCGGTGGCGAGCTCGGTGATCGCGGCCATGCCGTTGGCGTGATGGTTGCGCCCGGTGATGATGCACGAGCGGGAGGGTGAGCACAGCGCGGTGGTGTGCATGTTGTTGTAGAGGAGCCCGCCCGCAGCCAGGGCGTCGATGTTCGGCGTCGCGATGGGACTGCCGTAGCAGCCCAACTGCCCGAAACCGGTGTCGTCC
Source organism: Protofrankia symbiont of Coriaria myrtifolia (assembly GCF_900634755.1). Classification (NCBI taxonomy): domain Bacteria; kingdom Bacillati; phylum Actinomycetota; class Actinomycetes; order Frankiales; family Frankiaceae; genus Protofrankia; species Protofrankia symbiont of Coriaria myrtifolia. The sequence continues at coordinate 1,070 of NZ_CAAAFS010000271.1, read as the reverse complement.
AGAACAATCATCAGTACGTTCGGCGTGCCGGGCGTCGCGCGGACCGGCTGCGGCCAGGCCGGGCTCGACTCGTCCGTGGTACGCCCGATCACACCGGGGAATGCGGTGCCGGACCTGTACTCGTTAAGCGACATCTTGACTGGTGCTCCTCTCCTCAGGTCTCCCCGAGCGCGCCGGAGAGCCGGGGCTCCGGCGGCGCGGAAGAAACACGATCGCGCCGCCTTCGGCCCGCTGGGCCGATCCGATCTTCTTAAAACCCCTTAAAAGCCGGTCCGATCCGGTTGGTGCGCCCACCTCATTCCCGGCAGGGGACCCGCAACCGGAGCGTCGGGGTGTTTCACCCTCCCCGGGTGAGGGCGAGTGCGAACGGGCAGGCCCGCCGACTCCCGGCCCTCGGATTCCGACCCGCGTATTGGGTGTCCGTGGGTGGGTTGTTTACTGCCGTTAGCGGGGAGATTGGGTGGGCCTGGAGGTTCGGGTCGAGTTTGTAACTGTCCCTTGTCGAGGGGACTCGTATCCGTAACGGCCGGCGCATACCGTGGTCGTGGTGGCCCGGATCAGTGGATTTGGGGTCGCCGCGTCGCGCGGACGATTCCGGCCGGTGTTGGTGCCGGTGCCGGTAGCCGGTGCGGCCCACCACGGGAGGGGGAGGCGGCGGTGAGCGGTGACGACCGCGCGAAGGCATGACGAGGACGGCCACGAGCCGGACGCCACACGCCAGCCGGGCGGGTACGGGGACTCTGTAGGGACCTGGGACGTCCACGAGGACGCTGGTACCCGGGCCGATATCCAGGGCACCCGGCCCGGGATGTTCTCCGCCGCGGATCTCGGCGACGCCAGGCCGGTTTCCCTGCTCGGCCTGCGCATACCCGACCTGGAAGGCGAGCGCGACGCGACCGTCAGCCGCCGGGCCAGCCGCCCGCGTCCCGGCGGCGGCCGTGGGGACGGTGTGCCCGCGCGGCCTGTCGGGATGAGAACCGACGCCGGCAGACGGACGCCGTCGCGTCCCGCACGCGGGGAGGTCCGGCCGGCCGCACGCGGCGGCGAGCGGGGCCACGCCGGCCCCGGTG
>NZ_CAAAFS010000270.1:0-9057 GCF_900634755.1 Protofrankia symbiont of Coriaria myrtifolia | reverse complement strand
CCCCTGGATCGAGCGTCTCCGGCCCTGTTATCCCCGGATCCGGCATCTCTGGGGCCAGCGCCCCCGAGCCTGGCGTCGCTGAAGGCCGCCTCACCGGACCGGGCGCTGTCGGGGCCGGCGGAGCCGCGGCTGGCTTTGTCGGGGCCAGCGGGGCCAGCGGGGCCAGCGGGGCCAGCGGGGCCAGCGGGGCCGAGGACGGTCTCGTCGGATCTGGCGGTACCGGAGTCGGCCACACCGGATCTGGCGTCACCGGATCCAGCGTCATCGGGGCGACCGCCCCGGACGCCGGCGTTGCCGGAGCCGCTGTATCCGAAGCCCCTGCACCCGGTGCCGCTGTACCCGAGGGCGGCGGCGGGGCTGCCAGCGGCACCGGGGCGGTTGTCACCGGGTCCGGCATCGCTGGTGCCGGTGTCATCGGAGCCGGCGCCAGCGGGGCCGGCCAGGCCGGATCCGAAGTCTTCGGGGGTGGCGTCACCGTGCCCGACGGAGCCGGGACCCGACCGGGTACAGGTCTGGGAGGCCTCGAAACGCCGGTCGCCGCCGGCCGCCCACCGGTGCGGGCGTCGGACGGGCCGGGCTGGACTCCGGACGTGGGGGAGTTCCGGGGCGGCGCCGGTCCCGTCTCCGCGGGCCCGCCACGGTCTCGGGCCACCGTGGCGGGCCGCCTGGCCGCCGGGCATGGTGGTCTCGACACGGTCGAGACCCGGTGCCGGTGGGTGCACATCGGCGGGCTCGAAGGTGGTTGCGGACGGACGACGGTGACAGCCGGTATCGCGATGGCGCTCGCGGCGTCCCGCCGTGACCGGATCATCGCGGTGGACGTGTCTCCCGGCCAGCCCGGGACGCTCGCCGCCCGGCTGGGCCCCCTGGCCGGGGGCGTGGCCGGCCGGGGGGCAGGCCACACCCCCGGCCAGGGGGAGTTCGCCCGCGCGGCGATCGGGTTGCCGGCGTTGTTACCCGAGATCCGCCGGTTCGTCCCCGGCAGCGGTGAGACGAGCCCGGCGGGTCCGCTGGCTACGGCAGGCCCGCTGGGCCCGGCAAGCTCGCCGGGCCCGACAGGGCCGGCGGGTCCGGCGTCAGCGGGTCTCGACGTCATGCTGGGAGCGTCGGGCGCGGGCGTCGGCGGGCATTTCGTCGAGGAGGCCGGCCGGGTCGAGGAGGTCGGCCGTGCGCTCGAGGCCGTCGGGGAGTGGTACGAGGTGGCGCTGGTCGACGGCCCGCCGGGCTGGAGCCGCCCGTTGCCGGCGGCGCTGCTGGCCCGGGCCGACATCCTGGTGCTGACCGTGCGTGCCAGCGTTGTGGCGCTGTCGGCCGTGGACGACGCACTGAACGCGCTTGCCGGCAGCGGCCGGGGCGAGCTGGCCGACTCCGTGACGATCGCGGTGGTGGAGAGCGCTCCGACGCGGTGGTCCGGCCGCGCGCGCCGCCGTCTCGCGCGGCTGGCGGAGCGCACCCACAACATCGTCGTCGTCCCGTTCGACCCTGTGCTGGCCGACGGGCGGGCGGTGGTCTGGTCCGGCCTGCGGCGCCGTACCCGGGCCGCCTTCGGTGAGCTCGCCGCCGCGGTCGATCCCGACACAGGGTGATCTTCACCTGGAAGGCGGCCGGGGAATCTCCGGCGGCGACGCCCACCGGGGTCGCCGGGACGCGGCGGGACGCCGTCCGTGGGCGCCGAGGGACGGGCACGGCGAAATCTGTATCGTGGACGCGTCGGAGAAGTACCGGAGCGCATGCGTCGGGAGCGGGCGGGATCGCGTCGGGTGGGACTGCGTAAGGTCGAGCGGTGGAGCGGGAACTGCTGACCCCCTCCGGCCAGGGTGACCGAGGCGATGCCGACGAGACGTTGCGGGCCGCTCTTGTCAGCCGGGACGAGCCGGCGGTGGCCGCCGCGCTGGCCGGTGCGCGGGTCTTCGTCGCGATCGAGGCGCGCCTGGTGGAGACCGACGGCGACACCGGGGCGGAGAAGACCTCCGAGATGGTCCTGGTGACGTTGCGGGTGCCGTCCGGCGCGACCGCGATCCCGGCCTTCAGCAGCGTCGAGGCCCTGGCCCGGTGGCGGCGGGCGGCCCGGCCGGTGCCCGTCCCGGGGCGTCTGCTCGGCGCGGAGGCGGTGCGGGCGGGCCATCGCGCCATCGTGCTCGACATCGCAGGCCCGGTCATGGCCACCATCGACGGCGACCTGCTGCGCCAGCTCGCGGCCGCGTAAGGGCTGTGTCAGGCCGCGTGAGAGCGCACCGGCGAGCGGCGCCCGGCCGGCGTCGGTGGGTCCGCGTACATGTGGCGAGGTTCACACCCGCGTGACGATCGGCCTGACCGCTGGGGGCTGACGTCCCATGGTCAAGTGATCGTCGTATCTGGCTTGTTCTGCTACGCTGTCGGTCGACCGCTTGTTACCCGGACTCTGCCCCCTAACGGCTCGGTCCCGTAACAAGGCCAAGCGGAGGCTTGCCTCCCACCCGATGTCGTTCTGGCGCAGGATGCTGTTGCCAGTGCAACGGCCGGGTCGCCGGTCGGCCGAGCCGTTGTATGACGGCGTGTCGGTCGGGTGTCCGGGTCAACCGGGCACAGGGCTCCGCAGCGGCAGGTCGTGTCCGCGCGTCGAGTCACGGAGGGAACCACATCAGCGCAGAGTCCCGCATCAACGACCGGATCAGGGTGCCCGAGGTGCGCCTCGTCGGCCCTGAAGGCGAACAGATCGGCATTGTCGCCATCGCCGAGGCGATGCGGCTCGCCCAGGAGGCCGATCTTGATCTCGTCGAGGTTGCGCCGACGGCCCGGCCGCCGGTCTGCAAGCTCATGGACTACGGGAAGTTCAAGTACGAGTCCGACCAGAAGCGTCGCGAGGCTCGTAAGAACCAGGTCCAGACGGTCATCAAGGAGATGAAACTCCGACCGAAGATCGATCCGCACGACTACGAGACCAAGAAGGGCCACGTGGTGCGGTTCCTGCGGGCCGGGGACAAGGTCAAAATAACGATCATGTTCCGTGGCCGTGAGCAGTCCCGGCCCGAACTGGGCATCCGGCTGCTGCAGCGGTTGTCCACGGACGTCGCGGATCTCGGCTATGTCGAGGCCCAGCCCAAGCAGGATGGCCGGAACATGACCATGGTGATGGCTCCGCACAAGGGCTCCCGGCCCCAGCGTGCGCCAGAACCGGCCGCCCGGGTCTGACCGGCGACCACCGACGACCGACAGCCGACGACCCGACCGTTCAGCGCGCTCAGCCACAGATCAGTTAAAGATCAATCACTGCTCGATTACAGGATTGCCCAGATGCCCAAGACGAAGACCCACACCGGCGCGGCCAAGCGGTTCCGGATCACCGGTTCCGGCAAGGTGATGCGCCGCCGGGCGAACCGCAACCATCTGCTGGAGCACAAGTCCAGCCGGCGCACCAGGCGGCTGGACAACGAGGTGAGGCTCAGCCCGGCGGACGAGGGACGCATCAAGAAGCTACTGGCACGCTGACCTAGCCGGCCCTCGGCGGCCCCTGATCCCCTCGGGGGAGGCGCGGGCCTCCGGCGGCGCGAAGAATACGCTCATGCTGTCTCCGGCCCGCTGGCCGGCAGCTCCCACCAACTGGGAGCCACGCCACCCGGTGCCGTGCGACGCGGTGTTGCGCGACCTGGCACTGTGCGACGCGGCGCCGTATGACCAGCGCCATGTCGCACAGCGCCATGTCGCGCAGCGTTGTGTGACCGGTGTCGCGCGACCGGTGTTGTGCAGGCACAGCGCCGTGCGACGCGGTGTTGACAGCCACGACCGAAAGAGAGTTCTCCAGCTCATGGCAAGGGTCAAGCGGGCGGTCAACGCCCAGAAGAAGCGCCGGACGGTTCTGGAGCAGGCCAGCGGGTACCGGGGCCAGCGCTCCCGGTTGTACCGCAAGGCCAAGGAGCAGGTCCTGCACTCGATGACCTACTCCTACCGCGACCGGCGGGCCCGCAAGGGCGATTTCCGCCAGTTGTGGATCACTCGGATCAACGCCGCGGCCCGGCAGAACGGGCTGACCTACAACCGGTTCGTCCAGGGACTGCGCCTGGCCGGCGTGGAGGTGGACCGCAAGATCCTCTCCGATCTCGCGGTGACGGACCCGGCGGCGTTCACCGCGCTGGTCGAAGTGGCGCGAGCCGCCCTGCCGGCGACCCCGCAGCAGCCCCAGGCAGCCTGAGGGGGTTGCCGGACGGCGCTGTCCCGCGCACCTCGGTCCCGCGTCCCTCGGTGGCTTCGGACCCGCCCGTTGGCCCGCGCTCGGCGCGGGTGCTCGCCGCGCGGCGCCTGCGCCGTCCGGCGGTCCGGCGTGTCCGGGGGGAGTTCCTGGTCGAAGGGCCGCAGGCCGTCGCCGCCGGGCTCGCGGCCGGGGCGCTGCGGGAGATCTTCGTCGGCTCGTCCGCGGCCGGCCGGTACGGGGAACTCGTCGGCACGGCGGGCATACCGGTGCGGGTCGTCTCGGACGAGGCGGTGGCGTCCCTGTCGGAGACCGTGACCCCGCAGGGGGTGGTCGCCCTGGCCGAGCAGCCACGCCACCGCATCGCGGACCTTGACACGCCCCGCCTCGTGGCGATCTGCGTCGACACCCAGGATCCGGGCAACGCGGGGACGATCGTGCGGTCGGCGGACGCCGCCGGCGCGGACGCGGTGGTTTTCGCCGGGGCGTCGGTGGACCCGTTCGGCGGGAAGGCGGTCCGCGCGTCCGCGGGCAGCATCTTCCACCTGCCGGTCGTCACCGACATCGGCGTGGCTGACGCCGTACGACAGATCCGGGAGCACGGTTGTCGTATCGTGGCGACTACTCCCTCCGCACCGCGGGACATCGACACCGCGCAGGACGCGGGGGAGTTGGACACACCCACCGGATGGCTGTTCGGTAACGAGGCACGAGGTTTGCCGCGCGCTACCGTAGTGTCCGCGGACGCGGTACTTCGGGTACCGGTGTACGGTCAGGCCGAGTCGCTGAATCTTGCGGTGGCCACGGCGATCTGCCTGTACGCGTCAGCGCGCGCACAGGCGAGGCTCGGATCCGGCGCGGCAGGCGTCGGGGGAGGTGAACGGCTGTGACGCACACGGTCACGTCGGCTCCCGACCAGGCCCGCAGGCCAGAGGTCGACGGGGATGCGCTGCCCGCCCCCGGTCCGCGGGCGGACGGGGTGGCCCGCCGCGAGGCCGCCACCGCCCAGCCGCCACCCGTGCTGCCGATGAACTGGGACGATCTCCCGGACGGGATCGTGATCGTGGACCGCGAGGGCCGGATCGAGGTGTTCAACGCGGCCGCCGCCAGGATTACCGGTGTGTCCGCCGCCACGACCCCGGGCCAGCACCTCACCGAAGTCCTGCCGTTGCTGGACGAGCGGGGCAACGACTGGTGGGAGTGCTCGCGGGTCACCCGCGGCCTGCCGAGGGTGACCGGTCAGCCCGAACGCCGCCTCACCCTGGCCCGCCAGGGTGACGAGCGCGACCTCAACGTCACCGTTCGTTATGTCCGGGTGGACGGGCAGCTGGCGCACGTCTCGTTGTCCCTGCGGGACACCGCCAGCCGGGAGCGTATGGAGCGCAACCGCGCCGACCTGGTCTCGACCGTCGCCCACGAGCTGCGCTCGCCGCTGACGAGCGTCAAGGGCTTCACCGCCACCCTGCTGGCGAAGTGGGACCGTTTCACCGAAGAACAGAAGAAGCTGATGCTCAACACCGTCAACACCGATGCGGACCGGGTGACCCGGCTGCTCGCGGAGGTGCTCGACGTCTCGCGTATCGACTCCGGCCGGATCCAGATGCGCAAGCAGATCGTGGACCTCGGGCAGACCCTGCGCCGGGTCGTCGACGGCAAGGTCGCGGCGGGTGAGGCCACCCACGACCGGTTCGTGGTCCGCGCCGAGGGCGAGCTGCCCGAGATGTGGCTCGACTCCGACAAGATCGAACAGGTGCTGCACAACCTGGTGGACAACGCCCTGCGGCACGGCGCCGGCACCGTCACCATCGTCATGCGCGGCACCCCGAGCGGAGCCGAGGTCACCGTGGCCGACGAGGGCGACGGCGTACCCGAGGCGAGCGCGTCCCGGGTCTTCACGAAGTTCTGGCGCGGGGCCACCCGCGGGAACGGCACCGGTCTCGGGCTCTACATCGCCCGGGCGCTCATCGAGGCCCATGGCGGGAGCATCACGGTCGGCCGGGCGCCCGGTGGCGGCGCGGAGTTCCGATTCGTGGTGCCCGCCGGGGCACCGGTCTTCGCCTGACCGTCCCGGCCCGCCGGCCCGCCGGCCCGGTGGCGGGGACGCCCCGGCGGCGGGGCCGGTCCGACCCGGACGGTCGTCCGACCCGGACGCGAGAAGCGGTGACCACCCGGCGGGCGCCCCGACCCGGGCCCGGTCGGTCGTGCCAAGCCCACCGGGCCAGAGATCATCCTTCCTCGGGCAGGCTCTACTCGCTTCGGCCGAGCGGCATCCACACCGGCCAAGGAGCACCGGCCTGACGAGCGGCCCGGACCGGCCTGGCGGCCTGCCCGCGGCGGGCGGACTTCCCATACCGTGGCGGGGAACCGGTGCGGGTCCCAACCAGCACCACCGACAGCCCCGGACCCGGACACAACACCCGTGACACAGACACCCGTGACACAGACGCAGAACACACCGCCGGCGGACAACCGCCATCGACGAGCAACACCATCAACGAGGATGACCAGCGTGCCCCCGTCCACACAGAGCGCCGACCCACACCGGTCGGACGTGCCCGACCCCTCGGCAGCGAGCGCCGGAGGCGACTCCAACTCCAGACGCACCGCTCCGGAGCACACCGGCCCGGATCGTCCGGGCGCGGACCGTCCCGGCTCGACTCGTGCCGCCTCGAGCGGCGCGGCCTCGGACGGTGCCGCCTTGGAGGGTGCCGCCTTGGAGGGTGCCGCCTCGAAGCGCACGGAGCCGGGCCGCCCCGGCTCGCAGCGTCCCAGCTCGCAGCGTGGCGACCCGGCGCCGGTGGATCCCGGCGCGCTCGACCCCGACCGGCTCGAGGAGGTGCGTGTCCAGGCGTCCGCCGCGATCGCCACCGCGGGCGACCTCGACGAGCTCGCCGCGCTGCGGACCCTGCACCTCGACGGCCGGGGCGCCCCCCTGGCGCTCGCCCGCCGCGCGCTCGGCGCCCTGCCCCAGTCCGAACGGGTCGAGGCCGGCCGTCGGCACAACACCGCCACCGCCGCCGTCCGCGCGGCCTACGAGGCCCGGCTGGCCGAGCTGACCGCCGAGCGGGACGCCCGCGTGCTCGTCGAGGAGCGCGTCGACGTCACCCTGCCCGGCACCCGCCGGCCGCGCGGGGCCCGCCATCCGCTGTCCACCCTGTCCGACCATCTGGTGGACGTGTTCGTGGCGATGGGCTACGAGGTGGCCGAGGGGCCGGAGGTCGAGCACGACTGGTTCAACTTCGAGGCGCTGAACCTCGGCCCGGACCATCCGGCCCGCAGCTCGCACGACACCCTCTACGTCGACCCGGTGGGCAGCGGGCTGCTGCTGCGCACACACACCTCGCCGGTGCAGATCCGCACCCTGCTGTCCCGTCCGCTGCCGGTGTATGTGGTCTGCCCGGGGCGGACATACCGTAACGACGCGATCGACGCCACGCACTCGCCGGTGTTCGGCCAGCTCGAGGGCCTGGCGGTGGACGAGGGCATCACCATGGCCGACCTGCGCGGGACGCTGGAGGCCTTCGCGCAGGCGCTGTTCGGCTCGGGGCTGGCCACCCGGCTGCGGCCGTCCTACTTCCCGTTCACCGAGCCGTCGGCCGAGCTCGACGTCGCCTGCTTCGCCTGCCGGGGCGAGCCGGCCCGGCAGCCGTGCCGGGTGTGCTCCGACGAGGGCTGGATCGAGGTCGGGGGCTGCGGGATGGTCGACTCGAACGTGCTGGTCGCCTGCGGGGTCGACCCGGCCCGCTACAGCGGCTTCGCGTTCGGGATGGGCCTGGAACGCGCCGCGATGATCCGCCACGACGTCCATGAGATCCGGGACTTCGTCGACGGGGACGTCCGCTTCGGCCTCTCGTTCGGGACGGGGAACTGATCATGAAGATCGTGATGTCGTGGCTGCGGGAGGTCGTCCCGGCCCTGCCGCCGGCGAAGGCGGTCGCCGACGCGCTCATCCGGGCCGGTTTCGAGGTGGAGGCCGTCGAGCCGGTCGGGCACGACCTCGCCGGCGTAGTCGTCGGCGAGGTGCTCTCGATCGAGCTCGTCCAGGCCAAGAAGAAGAACGTGCGCTGGGTGCGGGTCCGGGTGGCCGAGACCGGCACCCGCGAGGTGATCTGCGGGGCGTTCAACTTCGCCGTCGGTGACCGGGTGGCCGTGGCCCTGCCCGGCGCGGTACTGCCCGGTGGTTTCACCATCACCGCCCGTAAGACCTACGGGCATCTCAGCGAGGGGATGATCTGCTCGGCCAGCGAGCTGGGCATCGGCGACGACCACAGCGGCATCCTCGTCCTGCCGCCGGACACCCCGGTGGGGACCGACGTCGCCGGGCTGCTGGAACTCGCCGACGATGTGCTGGACATCGCCGTCACTCCGGACCGCGGCTACGGCCTGTCCATCCGCGGGATCGCCCGGGAGGCGGCGACCGCGTTCGGGTTGCCCTTCGACGACCCCGCCGGTGCCGCGTCCGAACAGGCCGCGTCCGAACAGGCCGGAGCTGGACAGGTCGGAGCTGGACAGGGTGCGGCGGGGTACCCGGTCGTGGTGGAGGACACCGCCGCCTGCGGCCGGTATGTCGCCCGGGTCGTCACCGGGGTCCGGCCGGACGCGGCCACGCCGCTGCGGCTGGCCCGGCGGCTCGCCCTGTCGGGTATGCGGCCCATCTCGGTACCGGTCGACGTCACGAACCTGATCATGCTGGGGCTGGGGCAGCCGCTGCACGCCTTCGACCGGGCGAAACTGTCCGGCCCGATCGTGGTGCGCCGCGCCCGCGAGGGGGAGCGGCTGGTCACCCTCGACGGCGTCAAACGCGAACTCGACCCGGAGGACCTCGTCATCGCCGACGACTCCGGGCCGGTGGCGCTCGCCGGGGTCATGGGTGGCGCCGGCGAGTTCGGTGA
>NZ_CAAAFS010000269.1:0-5342 GCF_900634755.1 Protofrankia symbiont of Coriaria myrtifolia | reverse complement strand
ACGACTCCGGGCCGGTGGCGCTCGCCGGGGTCATGGGTGGCGCCTCCACCGAGATCTCCGCGACACCACCGAGATCCTCATTGAGGCCGCCCACTTCGACCCGGTCGCGGTGGCCCGCACGGCCCGGCGCCACCAGCTCGGTTCCGAGGCATCCCGCCGGTTCGAGCGCGGCGTCGACCCCGCGCTCGCGCCAGCGGCGGCCCGTGCCGCCCTGCGCCTGCTCACCGAACTCGCCGGCGCCACCGCCGAAGCCGGGGTGACCGACATCGATCACCGTCCGGCGCCGCGGCCCATCACCTTCCCGTTGGGCGAGACGGCCCGGCTGGGCGGGCGTCCCTATCCGGCGGAGGTCGTCCGCCGACGGCTGGTCGAGGTCGGCTGCACGGTCGCCGACGCCGGCACCGACGCCGTCGCTCTCCCCGGAGCCGCCGTTGACCTCGCCGGGGCCGACAGCGTCGGTGACGGCGCGCTGCTGGTCGTCCCGCCGTCCTGGCGTCCCGACCTGACCCGGCCTGCCGATCTGGTCGAGGAGGTCATGCGCCTGGAGGGGTACGACACGATCCCGGTGACCCTCCCACGGCTGCCCGCGGGCCGCGGCCTCACCCAGGGCCAGCGGATCCGCCGGGCGGTCGGCACCGCCCTCGCCCACCAGGGCTACGTGGAGGTCCTGACCATCCCGTTCGTCGGGGACGACACCCCGGACCGGCTCGGACTCACCAGCGACGACGCGCGGGCGGCGGTGGTCCGGATCGCCAACCCGATCGCCGAGGACGCCGCCAACCTGCGTACCACCCTGCTGCCGGGGCTGTTCGCCGCGGCCGTCCGCAACATCGGCCGTGGGCAGGTCGACCTGGCCCTGTTCGAGACCGGGCTGGTCTTTCGAGCCACGGCCACCACACCGGTGGTCACACCGCCGACTCCGGCGGTCGACCACCGGCCCGGCGACGCCGAGATCGCCGCGCTCAACGCCGTCCTGCCCGAGCAGCCCAGGCTGGTGGCCGTCGTCCTGACCGGCCGCCGCGAGCCGGCCGGCTGGTGGGGGCCTGGGCAGCCGGCGACCTGGCAGGACGCCGTCGACGCGGCGCACACCGTCGCGGCGGCCACCGGTGTGGACCTGACGGTGACGGCGGACGCGCTGACACCGTGGCATCCGGGCCGGTGCGCGCGCCTGTCAGCGGACGGCCAGGTGGTCGGGTACGCCGGGGAACTGCATCCGCGCGTGATCGCGGCGTATGGGCTGCCGGCCCGAACCTGCGCCATGGAACTCGACCTCGACACGGTGCTCGAGATCGCGTTGGCGCGCCCGCCGGTCACCGCCCCGGCGGTGTCCACCTACCCGCCGGCCGACCGTGACATCGCGTTGGTGGTCGAGGCCTGCGTGCCGGTGGCGCGTGTCACCGAGGGGTTGCGCCGCGGTGCCGGTGACCTGCTGGAGGCTCTGACCCTCTTCGACGTCTACGAGGGATCCCAGATAGGGGAGGGAAAGCGGTCACTCGCGTTCGGCCTGCGGCTGCGGGCGGTGGACCGGACGCTGACCGCCCAGGAGGCCAACGCGGCACGGGACGCGGCGATCGCCGAGGCTGCGCGGCTGACCGGCGCTGTTCTGCGCACCTGACCCGTCCTGGCCCGTCCTGTCCTGTCCTCACGTCGTCAGTCGTCAGTCGTCCTCGCGGCCGAGGCCGAGGACGTGAGTGCCCACGAACGGCGCCCGTACCGCGACGAGCGGACGCCCGCCGCCGCGCCGGTCCGCGGCGATCGCCAGCCGCCGCCGCGCGAGTACCGCCACCAGTTGTTCGGCCCGCGCCTCGCGGTCGAGATCACCATGAACCGCGCGGGCGAAGGCCACCCCGTCGGCGTGCGCCCCGGCGGGTGGGCGACCGTCCGCGAACGCGGTGAACCTGGCGTGGAAGTCGGGCAGGCAGGACAGCGCCGGCCATGCCCGCGCGACCGCGTCCGCGCGTTTGCGCAGCAGCGCGGTCCGGGTTGCCCCGACTCGCCCGGGGTCGAAGCCGGCGGGGACAGGCCCGCCGGTGACCAGCGCGCGCACGAGATCATCCTGCGCCTGCCGCAGTCCGGTGCGCGGGGCGGGGTCGATCACGGGATGTGTCCGGCGGCGGCGATGGCGTCCAACTCGTCGGTGAGCTCCTGGACGGACGGGTAGCGGCCGTCGCGCTCAAGCATGATCGCCGGCGTCCCGCCGGAGCCCGCGGCAGCGCGACCGGGACGGTCGGAACAATCGGAACAACCGGGATGGCTGGGGTGCCGTTGACCTGCCGGATCCGTGTCCGGGTGCCGGTCCGGTGGATACGGGCTCCGGTCCGGACAGCGCTCGGCCACCTCGCGCACCAGATCGAGGACCTCACCGGTGACGGGATGGGTGTGGGTGTCGTGGTAGAGCCCGTCGCGTACCACTCCACCCGCCACATGGATGTAGGCGATGCGCTCCCACGGCAACGCCTCGAGAAAGCGGTGCGGGTCGACCCCGTGGTTGACCCGGTCGGCGTGCAGGTTGGCGAGGTCCAGCAGGAGCAGCGCGCCGGTGCGCTCAGCCAGTTCGGTGAGGAAGTCGGCCTCGTCGAAGTCCGCTTCGGGCCAGTGCAGCAGGGCGGCCGGATGTTCCAGGGCGAGCGGTACCGCGAGCTCGGCGGACAGCGTCCGCACGTTCGCGACCAGCACGTCCAGGGCCTCGCGGGTGCGTGGGACCGGCAACAGGTGACCGGCTTCGAGGCCGCCGGCCCGCACGAACGCGACATGCTCGCTCACCAGCGGCGCCTGCAGCCGCTCGGCGACGGCGGCCAGGTGCGCCACCCGCGCCGGCTGGAGCGGTTCGGCGCCGCCGAGCCCGAGGCCGACACCGTGCGGCACCACCGTCACGCCGCGTTCGACCAGTTCGTCGAGACCGACCGGCAGGGGACCGTGGGTGTGCAGGGTCTCGGCTATGACCTCGACGAAACGCAGGTCCGTCCGGTCGGCGATGAAGGCGGCGAGCTCCGGCCGCCAGCCGATCCCCAGTCCGGACAGTGGTGTACCGGCGCCCGGTCCGGATGTGGTCATCCGCCACCACCACAGCCACCGCCACCACCACAGCCACCGCCGCCGCCGCAGGAGGACCCGCCGCCGCAGGATGACCCGCTCCCGCAGGAGGACCCGCCCCCGCAGGAGGAGCCACCACCCGACGAGGAACCGTTCGAGTTGGAGCGGAAGGAGAAGCCGAGTTGTCGGGCGAGCACGGGATCGGTCCGCCACAGCACGATCGGGCTGAACAGCGCCACGGCCACACCGCGCTGACCGGGAATCCCGCCCAGGCCCAGACTCCGCGCGAGCACACGGGCGTCCCGCAGGAGCCGGCGCCCGGCCCGCGTGGTCGTCGGGATAATCGTCGCCACGATGGCGACCATGGACATCATGAACGCGGCCGGCAGGTAGAAGAAGGCGCCGACGTCGCCGGCCACGACAGCGAACGGGAAACCGAGCAGACCCGCGGCCGCCATGATCAGGAACGCCCGGCGCAGGTGCCGGAGCCTGCGGATCTGTTCCGCGGGCGGCACGAGGTGCGCCGCCTGTAATCCGGCGCGGGTGGCATGCGCGACCGGGCTGCCCGCAACGATCCGTTTGACCTGGCTGAGCCGGATCTCGCCTGCCGCGGCGATGGCGCTGTGCACCGCATGGGTGATGGCGTGTCCTCCTGCCGGCGGGGGGCCGATCGCGACGAGTGAGGACCGCCGGGTTCCCGGGGCGATACGGCCCTCGTCGTGCAGGGCGATGACCGCTGCCTCCACCGCCCGTCTCGGCCCGCCGGCGAGGAAACCGAGATCGTCGAGGGGGATGCTGCGCGGGTCCACGGGTGGTACGTCAGGGGAGCGCGACAGGACGACCCGGGCGCCGATTATGATGATCAATAAGATCAGCAGGAGCGTCAGGTACGCGCCGAAGAACGTCACCGCGGCCCCGTCCGCCGCGACGGACCACTGGCGATCACCGGTTCGGCTGGCACTTGGACCATGCGCCCGGCCGGCACCTGCCGCGCCGCTGCCGCCTGCCGTGCCATAACGTGCCGTGCCATAACGTGTGCCTGTCGTGCCATCGCGTGCCCGCCGGCCGGGGGGCCGGCGGTGAGGGCGCCGGCGAGCGTGGCGGATGCGATGGTCGCCGGCGTCATGTCGTGTGTCATGCCGCGTTCCCTTCCGGTTCTCGGCGTCCCGATCTCGTGTGCAGGCCCGGCGGCCGGGCCCGGACGGTTTGTTGCCGGTGCCATCCGTTTACTCCGGTGGTTTCTGACAGCGTCGACCGTCCGGCGCGGCCGGGGCCAGGAGTGTCCGGCTCCCGACGCCGTGGAGGGGTACCACGCTGGTAGGCCCCGTTATCGACCACGGCCGCGGCCGTCGACCTCGCCCGGCGCGGGCTGGCGGTGTTCCTGCTCCCGCCCGGCGGCCGCCGGCCCGTCGGCGGCGCCTGGCATGCGCGATGCCTGACCAGCCCCGGACGCGTGCGGGAGCTGCTGGCACGACGGCGACAACATCGGCGTCGGCTGCCGAGCCTCCGGCATCGTCGGCCTGGACCTGGACCTGGACCTGGACCTGGACGTCGACGGCCCGGCAACGCTCGCCGCGCTCGCCGTCGGCCTGGGGAAGGACTGGCCCGCAACCCTGACGGTGCGGACCCCAGCGGGGGTCTGCACCTGTACTTCCGCGCGCCGGACGGCTGCACGGCAGCGAGCGTGTCCGGCGGGAGGACCGCCCTCGGGCCGGGTCTCGACGTCCGCGGTCCTGGTCGCCGCACCGGCGGCTACCTCATCGGTCCCGGCTCCGTTGTCGCCGGGACGCCGTCCCGGGAGGCAGGAGAGCCCTCCTACGTCTAGGAGCCGCTTACGCGGGCTTTCCACAGCCGCACCGTCTTGTCGTAGCTGGCGGTGGCGAGGGTGTGCCCGTCGGGGGCGAACGCCACCGACTCCACGGCGCCGGTGTGGCCGGTGAGGGGTGAGCCGAGCGGGCGGGCCTGCCGCGGGTCCGTCACATCCCACAGCCGCACCGTGCTGTCGGCGCTGCCGGTGGCGAGGGTGTGCCCGTCGGGGGCGAACGCCACCGGCCCCACGGCGTCGGTGTGGCCGGTCAGCGGTGGGCCTGCTGCGACAAAGGCGGGCGGGGAGCCGCCGGTCGTGGTGGTGATCAGGATGGTGAGGGCGGCGGCGAGGGCGAGGACCGCGGTGCCGGTGGCAGCCAGGAGCCGCCGGCGCCGCCGGCGCCGCCACCAGGGGACGGGGCCGGTGTTCCCGGCCGGCCGTGGCCGTGGCCGTGGTGGGGGTGCCTGGACAGTGGGCCGGGTGGGTGTGTCGGGTGCGAGGG
>NZ_CAAAFS010000268.1:0-12395 GCF_900634755.1 Protofrankia symbiont of Coriaria myrtifolia | reverse complement strand
AGGGAGGTGATACGGCGGATGTCGTCGGGCAGGTGCAGGGGCAGGCCGGTGTGGGTGGTCCAGTCGGGGCCGTAGGCGCTGGTGGCGGCGCGGGCGAGGTCGGACGCGAAGGTGTGGGCGTCGGGGTGGCGGTCGGCGGGCTGTTTCGCCAGGGCGCGCAGCACGACCTGGGCGATCGGGTCGGGGACGCCGTCGAGGAGCGGGGGCGGGTCGGTCCGGTGCTGACGCCAGAGGGCCTGCACGGGCTGGTTCGGGTTGAAAGGCGGCCGGCCAGCAGCTGGTAGAGGACGACCCCGAGGGAGTACAGGTCGGTGGCGGGACTCAGACGTCCTGTATCGATCTGTTCGGGGGCCATGTACAGCGGGGTGCCGGCGATACCGCTGGCGGTGGCGGTGACGCCCTCGAACAGTTTCGCGATCCCGAAATCGCCGACTTTCACCGTGCTGTCGGCGGCGAACAAGATGTTGTCGGCCTTGATGTCACGGTGCAGCACCCCGCGGGAGTGGGCGTGGTGCAAGGCGGTGGCCACGGCCAGGCCCACCGCGCAGCCCTGCGGGGGGCTGAGGTCGCCGCGGCGGCGGGTCAACGTGCCGCCGGGCAGGAGTTCCAACACGACCAGGCACAGCCCGTCGACCTCGTCGTAGTCGTAGATCCGCACGATGTGGGGATGGTCGAGCCCGGCCAGGGTGCGCGCCTCGGCGGCGAACCCGGTCACGGTCACACCCTCGGCGCCGTCGACGGCCATCACTTTGATCGCGACCGGGCGGCCCATTCGCCGGTGCTGCCCGGCCAGCACCAGACCGAACGCGCCCCGGCCCAGCTGGGCGCCCACCGTGTAGCCGGGCAGCGCCGCGACGACCTGCTCCCGATCGATGATCATGATGTGGTGGGGCGGGTCCACCGCGTCCTGTATGTCCCCATCATGGTGCGCTCAGTGTAGCCGCGGCCACGGGTAGGGATGAGACGCGCGACACCCTCCAGCGCCCAGTCGCGCTCAAGGTCCACCGGTCCATAGCGCCAACCCGCACCCGACCGGCCCGGTGGCGGCGTCCAGCTGGGCGTTGCCTCTTTCTGTCATATCTCGGTGGCCCCCGTGGGGAGCCGGACCCGAACCCGGACCGGCTCCCGGCTCGGTCGCTGGACTGCTTGCATGACCATGATGATGTGTGTATAAGTTTTCATCCATGGGGATGACAGCGGCGGTGGCCGGGGCAAGTGGGTACGCGGGTGGGGAGCTGCTGCGTCTGCTGCTCGGGCATCCGGAGATCGAGGTCGGCCCGCTGGCGGCGGGGTCGTCGGCCGGGCGGGACGTCGTCGAGGTCCACCCGCACCTGCCCGACCTCGCGGGCCGGGCCTTCGTCGACACGTCGGCTCTCACCGAGGCCGACGCCGACATCGTCTTTCTCGCGTTCCCGCACGGCGCGTCCGCCGGCGTCGCGGCAACGCTGCCGGACAGCGTCCGCGTCGTCGACCTGGGCGCCGACCACCGGCTCGCCGACGCCGACGCCTGGCGCCGGGCCTATGGTGGCGAGCACGCGGGCACGTGGACGTACGGGATGCCGGAGCTGCCCGCGGCGCGGGATGCGATCCGGGTCAGCAGCCGGGTGGCGGCCCCCGGCTGCTATCCGACCGCGGTCACCCTCGCCCTCGCCCCGCTGCTGGCCGCGGGGCTGGTCGAGACCGAGGACATCGTTGTCGTGGCGGCCAGCGGCACCTCGGGCGCCGGCCGGTCGCCCAAGGTGAATCTGCTCGGCAGCGAGGTCATGAACGACCTGACCGCCTACAAGGTCGGCAACCACCAGCACCGCCCGGAGATCCTGCAAGCCCTTGGCGGGCTGGTCGACACGCCTGTGTCGATGTCGTTCACCACGGTCCTGGCGCCCATGCCGCGCGGCATCCTCGCCACCTGCACCGCCCGTCTCGAACCGGCGGTGACCACGGACGCGCTGCGCGGCGCGCTGCTCACGGCCTATGCGGGCGAGCCGTTCGTGCGGGTCCTGCCACCCGGACGCTGGCCCCACACCGCGGCGACCTTCGGCGGCAACGCCGTCCACCTGCAGGTCACGGCGGACGAGCAGGCGGGACGGGCGGTGGTTGTCGCTGCCATCGACAACCTGTGCAAGGGCGCCGCCGGGCAGGCGTTGCAGTGCGCGAACCTCATGCTCGGCCTGCCGGAGAGCACCGGCCTGACCGCGCAGGGAGTGGCCCCGTGACCCAACCCGCCACCGGCGGCGCACCACAGTCATCCAGTCATCCGCGGGCAGGAGGCGTGACCGTGAGGATCGAATCATGAGCGTCACGGCGCCGGCCGGTTTCCGGGCCGCGGGAGTGGCGGCCGGGCTCAAGCCCTCCGGGCGTCCGGATGTCGCCCTCGTCGTCAACGACGGCCCGCTCGACACGGCCGCGGGTGTGTTCACCCGTAACCGGGTGCAGGCCGCGCCGGTGCGATGGTCCCGGCAGGTGCTCGCCGACGGCCGGCTGCGTGCGGTCGTGCTGAACTCCGGCGGCGCCAACGCCTGCACGGGCCCGGCCGGCTTCGCCGACACGCACCACACCGCCGAGCACGCCGCGGCCCTGCTCGGGCTGGGGGCTGGTGAGATCGCCATCTGCTCGACCGGGCTGATCGGGATACGCCTGCCCATGGACCTGCTGCTGCCCGGCGTGGCCAAGGCGGTCACCGAGGTGTCGGCGACCGGTGGCGCCGCCGCCGCCGAGGCGATCCGCACCACCGACACCGTCAGCAAGCAGGCGGTGCGCGCGGCGGCGGGAGTCACGGTCGGCGGGATGGCCAAGGGTGCCGCCATGCTCGCGCCTGCGCTCGCCACGATGCTGGTGGTGGTGACCACGGACGCGGTCGTCGACCCGCCGACCGCCGACCAGCTGCTGCGGGACGCCTGCCGCACCACCTTCGAGCGGGTGGACTCCGACGGCTGCATGTCCACCAACGACACCGTGCTGCTGCTGGCCAGCGGCGCGTCCGGGGTGCGTGTCGACGCCGGGACGCTCGGCGGGCTGGTGGCCGACACCTGCGCCGACCTGGCCGGGCAGCTGGTCGCCGACGCCGAGGGCTCGACCAAGACGATCGCGGTCACCGTCACCGGCGCGGCCGGCGAGGACGACGCCCTCGAGGTCGGCCGGGCGGTGGCCCGGTGCAACCTGCTCAAGTGCGCGCTCTACGGCAACGACCCGAACTGGGGCCGGGTGCTCGCGGCGGTGGGGACCACCCGTGCCGCGTTCGAGCCCGACGCCGTCGACGTCGCGATCAACGGGGTGTGGGTGTGTCGCGACGGCGCACCGGGGGAGCCGCGTGAGCTCGTCGACCTGACCGGCCGGGAGGTCGCCATCCGCATCGACCTGCGCGCCGGCGGCAGCGAACTGACGGTCTGGACGAACGACCTCACCGACGGTTACGTCTACGAGAACTCGGCGTACTCGACGTGAGCGCCGCACCCGCCCCAGGCCGGCCGGCGACGCTCGTGCGGGGCCATGCCGCCCTGGCCAAGACCCAGGTGCTCATCGAGGCACTGCCCTGGCTGTCGCGCTTCCACGGCGCCACCATCGTGATCAAGTATGGCGGGCACGCGATGAAGGACCCGGCGCTGCGCGAGGCGTTCGCTGCCGACGTGGTCTTTCTGCGCTACGCGGGCCTGCGGGTGGTCGTCGTCCACGGCGGCGGGCCGCAGATCACCGCGCATCTCAACCGGCTGGGGGTCGAGTCGGTGTTCGCCGGCGGGCTGCGGGTGACCACCCCGGAGACGATGGAGATCGTTCGGATGGTGCTGGTCGGCCAGGTCAACCGGGACGTCGTCGGGCTGGTCAACAACCACGGCCCGTTCGCCGTCGGCCTCTCCGGTGAGGACGCCAACCTGTTCACCGCCCGGCGGCGCCCGGCGATCGTGGACGGCGAGGAGGTCGACATCGGCCTGGTCGGCGATGTCGTCGAGGTCGCCCCCGAGACGGTGACCGCCCTGCTCGACTCCGGCAAGGTCCCGGTGGTCGCCACGGTGGCCCGCGGGATCGACGGCGGGGTGTACAACGTCAACGCCGACACCGCCGCCGCGGCGCTCGCCGCCGCGCTCGGCGCGGCGAAGCTGGTCATCCTCACCGACGTCGAGGGACTGTACGCGGACTGGCCGCACAGCGACGAGGTGATCAGCGAGCTGACCGCCGGTGAGCTGGCAGGCCTGCTGCCCACACTGGCCAGCGGCATGATCCCGAAGATGGAGGCGTGTCTGCGGGCGGTGCACGGCGGTGTCCCGCAGGCGCACGTCCTCGACGGCCGGGTGGCGCACGCCGTCCTGCTGGAGGTCTTCACCGACGACGGCATCGGCACCCTGATCACACCGGACGCCGCCCCGGCGGCGGCCGCTCCCGCGCAGCCCGCCCGCCCCGCCGCGGGCGCCACCGCCACGGCCACCACTGCCGTGGACGGCGCTGCCGCGGCCGGCACCGTCCTGGCGGGATCCGTCCCGGGCCGGCTCGCCGTGCCCAACGGTGTTCCGGACGGTCCCGTCACGGGACCGAGCACGTCAACCTCTGCTGTAGGAGCAGACCCCGCCACGGGAGGAGCCCTGTGAACGACGACCTGCTCAACCGCCGGGACGCTGTGATCATGACGGCCTACGGCCGTCCGCCGATCGCGCTCGAGCGCGGGGCGGGGACCAGGGTGTGGGACGCCGACGGGCGTGCGTACCTGGACCTGATCGCCGGGGTGGCCGTGAGCGTCCTCGGGCACTGCCACCCGGCGGTACAGGAGGCCGTCCGCGACCAGATCGGCCGCCTGGGCCACGTGTCCAACCTGTACGTGAACGAGCCGCAGATCGTCCTGGCCGAACGTCTGCTGGGGCTGCTCGGCGGCGCCGACGGCCGGGTGTTCTTCTGCAACTCCGGCGCGGAGGCCAACGAGGCCGCCATCAAGATTTCCCGGCGGACGGGCCGCGAGGAGATCGTCGCGGCCGAGGGCTCGTTCCACGGGCGGACCCTGGGCGCTCTGTCGATCACTGGTCAGCCGTCCAAACGGGCGCCGTTCGAGCCGCTGCTGCCCGGCGCGCGTTTCGTCCCCTACGGTGACGCCGCGGCGCTGGCGGACGCGGTCGGCGAGCGCACCGCCGCGGTGTTCCTGGAACCGACGCTGGGCGAGGGCGGCGTGGTCGCCCCGCCGGCGGGCTATCTGAAGGCGGCCCGCGGGATCTGCGACCGCGCCGGCGCGCTGCTCGTCCTGGACGAGGTGCAGAGCGGTATCGGCCGGGCCGGCGCCTGGTTCCTGCACCAGGTCGAGGGCGTCGTCCCGGACGTTGTCACCCTCGCCAAGGGGCTCGGGGGCGGTCTGCCGATCGGGGCCTGCGTCGGCTTCGGCCCGGCGGGGAAGCTGCTGCGTCCCGGTGAGCACGGCAGCACCTTCGGCGGGGGGCCGGTCATCTGCGCGGCCGCGCTCGCCGTGCTGGACACCATCGAACGGGACGGTCTGATCGACAGCGCGGTGCGGGTGGGGGGCCTGCTCACCGACGGGATCCGCGGCGCAGGCGCCGCGGGCGTGACCGGGGTCCGCGGCCGTGGGCTGTGGCTGGCGATCGAGCTCGACGCGCCGTTCGCCGCCGCCTTCGAGACCGCGGCCCGTCAGGCGGGCTTCCTGGTCAACGCGGTGAGCGCGGACGCGGTTCGGCTGGCCCCACCGCTGGTGCTCTCGGCCGCGGACGCCGACGAGTTCGTCACCGCGCTGCCGGCCATCGCCGACCAGGCCGTGACCGCCGCCAGCGCCGACAGGACCGACGGCGCGGCCGGCACCGACGGCACCGGTGGCGGCGCGGCAGCCGGGTCGGCACGGCCCACCACCGGACGTTCTAAGGTCAGCGCATGACGGTGCACTCCGACAGCGTCCCGCGTGTGGGGACCCGGCGTGTCGCGAAGCGGCATGCCGGGGATATGGCCCCGCGCCCGCCGGCGCTCCCCACCATGTCCACCCTGGACGCCGTCTCATGACGATCCGGCACTTCCTCCTCGACACCGACCTGACCTCGGCCGAACAGGCCGCCATCCTGGACGCGGCGGACCGGCTGAAGGCGGCCCGCCGCACGGGCGACCGTACGGGCAGCGGCGGGCCCGGGCCGCTCGCCGGCCGGTCGGTGGTGCTGCTGTTCGAGAAGCCCTCCACCCGGACCAGGCTGTCCTTCGACGTCGCCGTGGCCGAGCTCGGCGGGCATCCGGTGATGGTGGACGCGGCGACCACCCAGCTCGGCCGGGGCGAGTCCATCGAGGACACGGCCGCCGTCTTCAGCCGGTACGTCGACATGGTCGTCATACGGACGTTCGCGCAGGAGCGGTTGGAACGGCTGGCCGCGGCCGCGTCGGTGCCGGTGGTCAACGCGCTGTCCGACCACGCCCACCCGTGTCAGGCGCTCGCCGACCTGCAGACGATCCGGGAGAAGAAAGGCGCCCTGGCCGGGCTGACCCTGGCCTATCTCGGGGACGGGAACAACGTCGCGCACTCGCTGGTCCTTGCCGGCGCGCTGGCCGGGATGCGGGTGCGGGTCGCCTCCCCGCCCGGGTACGAGCCGTTCGAGCAGGTGGTCCGGCAGGCCAACGAGATCGCCACCACCACCGGTGGGGAGATCGTGGTGACCCACGACCCGCTGCTGGCCGCCGCCGGCGCGGACGTGCTCTACACCGATGTCTGGGCGTCGATGGGCCAGGACGACCAGGACGAGAGCCGGTCGCTGGTCTTCCAGCGGTACCAGCTGGACGAGAAGGCGGTCGAGGCGGCCGACGACGACGTGATCGTCATGCACTGCCTGCCGGCACACCGCGATCTGGAGATCGCCGGTTCCGTGATCGACGGCCCTCGCTCGGTCGTCTTCGACCAGGCCGAGAACCGGCTGCACGCGCAGAAGGCGCTCCTGTCGTTCCTGCTGGATCCGTCCCTGCTGGACGAGCGTGACCGGGCCGCCGGCCGGCCGGGTGACGCGGCGGCGCACCCGCTCCCCGCCGCGCTGACCGGGCAGGCCACGCCATGACGGGCCGCCAGGGTCACGCCACCGCGACCACCACGCAGGCGGCCGGAGCCACCGCGACCACTCGGGCGGGCAGAGCCACCGCAACCACCCAGGTGGCCAAAGCCGCCACGGCCGCGCAGGTGGCCGGGCCGCAGGGGCACGAGAGCGCCGTGGCCGCGCAGCCGCCCGCGACGGTGCGGCACGCGGCCGCGCCGCTGACCAAGCACGCCCGCCAGGTCAGGCTCGCGGCCCTGATCGCCCGGCAGCCGGTGCGCTCGCAGACGGAGCTGGCCCGGCTGCTGGCGGCCGAAGGCGTCCAGGTCACGCAGGCGACGCTGTCACGCGACCTGGAGGATCTCGGCGCGACCAAGGTGCGCAGCCCACAGGGCGGGCTCGTCTACGCCGTCGACGTCAACCTGGCGCCGGCCGAGTCGGTGCGGCTGCCGCTGGGCCGGCTCTGCGAGGAACTGCTGGTCTCGGCCGAGGCCAACGGTGACCTGCTGGTCCTGCGGACCCCGCCGGGCGCCGCGCAGCTGTTCGCCTCGGCCCTGGACCGCGCGTCGCTGCCGGAGGTCATGGGCACCATCGCCGGGGACGACACGGTGCTGGTGGTGTGCCGGTCGGCCCGGGTGGCCGCCGGCAGCCCGCCCACCGCCGGTGACGGTCCCACCGGGCCCGAGCTGGCCGCCCGGCTGCTCGGCCTAGCCGAGGGCCGCGCCCGCGACTCCTTCGTCGGCCTGGTCGACCCCGGCTCCGCCCCAGGCGGCTAGCCGACCGGTTGGCCCGACAGGTTCAGCCACGACGGCCAGCCACTCTTCAGCCGCCTGACCGGCGGGAGCGTCGGTCAGACGGCTTGGATGCGTTCCACAATCGATCAATGACCCGTGATCGAGCTTCGTCGAAGCATGAAGGTGAGGGACGGACGGTCGTCGCGGTAGCCGTTTCCGTACCCATTTTCTCGACCGAAGCGCTTTCCCGGCCAGAACAGGACGGGGACCACCCACCGATGCTCCAGGTACGGGCCCGGAAAAAGGTACGGGCCCGGAAAACACGGGCCCTGGCGACAGCCGTTGCCGGGGCCGGGCACAACGCCTGACAGGCACACCAAAGCCTGACGGGCACAACGGCACGACAGCCCAGGGGCACATCCCGGGCCACAGCCCGGGAACGCGGAAACGCAGAGAGGAAAGGTTGATCAGCGGTGACTGACCGCGTGGTACTGGCATATTCGGGTGGTCTGGACACGTCCGTGGCCATCGGGTGGATCGGCGCGGAGACCGGTGCGGAGGTCGTGGCTCTGGCCGTCGACGTCGGTCAGGGTGGTGAGGATCTCGAGGTGATCCGGCAGCGTGCCCTGACCTGCGGGGCGGTGGAGTCGGTCGTGGTCGACGCGCGGGAGGAGTTCGCCCGCGCGTTCGTCGCCCCCGCCATCCGGGCGAACGCCCTGTACATGGACCGCTATCCGCTGATCTCGTCACTGTCGCGGCCGGTGATCGTCCGTCACCTGGTGGAGGCGGCGCGCACCTTCGGCGCCGGGGCCATCGCCCACGGCTGTACCGGCAAGGGCAACGACCAGGTGCGTTTCGAGGTCGGCGTGATGGCGCTGGCACCGGAGCTGAAGGTGCTGGCGCCGGTACGCGACTCGGGGATGACCCGGGACAAGGCGATCGCCTTCGCCGACGAACGCGGCCTGCCCATCGACGTGACGGCACGTTCCCCCTACTCCATCGACCAGAACCTGTGGGGACGCACCGCCGAGTGCGGCGTGCTCGAGGATCCGTGGGCGCAGCCGCCGGAGGACGTCTTCGTCTACACCGCCGACCCGACGCTCGCGCGGGACCCGGACGAGGTGACGATCGGTTTCGTCGACGGCCTCCCGGTCTCCCTCGACGGCCGCGCCCTGCCGCTGCCGGAGCTGGTCGCGGAGCTGAACACCCGCGCGGGCGCGCAGGGCGTCGGGCGGATCGACCTGATCGAGGACCGGCTGGTGGGGATCAAGAGCCGGGAGATATACGAGTGCCCGGCGGCGATCACCCTGCTGACCGCCCACCGTGACCTGGAGGACCTCACCCTCGAGCGTGACCTCGCCCGGTTCAAGCGCGGGGTGGACCAGCGCTGGGCCGAGCTGGTCTACGACGGCCTGTGGTACTCGCCGTTGCGGGCCGCGCTGGACGCGTTCGTCGATGACGCCAGCGTCCGGGTCAGCGGCGACGTGCGGATCCGGCTCGCCGGCGGGGTCGCCCAGGTGGTGGGACGGCGCAGCGAGGCGAGCCTGTACGACCACGCGCTGGCGACCTACGACGCCGGCGACCAGTTCGACCAGCGCGACGCCCGCGGCTTCATCGACCTGTGGGGTCTGCCGAGCAAGGTGTGGGCCGCCCGGGAACAGCGGCTGGCGCGGTGAGCGTGTCGGCATCCCAGCCACCGACGGCCTCCGAGCCGGCCGCGTCCGAGCCGGCGGAGCCCGCCTCGTCGGCGTCACCTACGAGGTTGTGGGGTGGGCGTTTCGCCGGCGGCCCGGCGCAGGCGCTGGCCCGGCTGTCGGTCAGCGTCCAGTTCGACTGGCGGCTGGCCCCCTACGACCTGCGGGCCTCCGGCGCCCACGCCCGGGTGCTGCACCGCGCCGGCCTGCTCGACGACGGCGAGCTCGCCGCCGTCCTGGCCGCGCTCGACGACCTGTCGGAGGCGGTGCGTACCGGGAGCTTCCGCCCCACCGTGGACGACGAGGACGTGCACACCGCGCTGGAGCGGGGGCTGCTCGAACGCCTCGGCGCGCTGGGGGGCAAGCTGCGGGCCGGGCGCAGCCGCAACGACCAGGTCGCCACCGACCTGCGGATGTACCTGCGGGATCACGTCCGCCAGGTGGCCGCCCGCCTGATCGAGCTCCAGCAGGCCATCGTCGACCAGGCGGCGGCGCACGTGGACACCCCCGCCCCCGGGATGACCCACCTCCAGCACGCCCAGCCGATCTCGTTCGCCCACCAGCTGCTGGCGCACGTCCACGCGTTCGCCCGGGACGTCGACCGGCTGCGGGACTGGGACCGCCGGGCCGCCGTGTCCAGCCTCGGGGCGGGGGCGCTGGCCGGTTCCTCGCTGCCGCTGGATCCGCACGGCGTCGCCGTCGAGCTGGGTTTCGACTCGGCGTTCGAGAACTCCATCGACGCCGTCTCCGACCGTGACTTCGCCGCGGAGTTCCTGTTCGCGGCCGCGCTGATCGGCGTGCACCTGTCCCGGCTCGGCGAGGAGATCGTCCTGTGGACCAGCCGCGAGTTCGGCTGGGTCGAGCTGGACGACGCCTTCGCCACCGGCAGCTCGCTCATGCCGCAGAAGAAGAACCCGGACGTCGCCGAGCTCGCCCGGGGCAAGTCCGGCCGCCTGATCGGGGCGCTCACCGGGCTGCTCACCACGCTCAAGGGGCTTCCGCTGGCCTACGACCGTGACCTGCAGGAGGACAAGGAGCCGGTGTTCGACGCGGTCGACACCCTCCTGCTGGTGCTGCCGGCTACCGCCGGGACGGTGGCCACGATGCGGGTGCGCCGCCAGCGCCTCGCCGAGGCCGCTCCGGACGGGTTCGCGCTGGCCACGGACGTGGCCGAACACCTCGTCCGCGGCGGGGTGCCCTTCCGGGAGGCACACGAGGCGGTCGGGCAGCTCGTGGCCTGGTGCGTGGCGCACGACGTCGGCCTCGAGGACGTCGGCGCCGAGCAGCTGGCGGCCATCAACCCCCGGCTGACCCCGGGCGTGCGCTCGGTGCTGTCCGTCCAGGGAGCGTTGGAGGCCCGCTCGGCTCCGGGCGGGACGGCGCCGGCCCGGGTGCGCGAGCAGTTGGCCGCGGTCATCGAACGCCTGCACCGGGACCGCGAGTGGGCGGGGAGCATCTGAGCGTCGCGGACCGGCGGTTCTACGCGCGGCCGCCGCTGGATGTCGCCCGCGACCTGCTGGGTGCCCGGCTGTGCCGAGGCGGGGTCGTCGTCCGGCTGACCGAGGTCGAGGCCTACGGCGGCCGGGACGATCCCGCCTCGCACGCGTTCCGCGGCCCGACCCCGCGGTGCGCGGTGATGTTCGGGCCACCCGGGCACCTGTACGTCTACTTCGTGTACGGGATGCACTGGTGCGTGAACATCGTGTGCGGGCCGGCCGGCGCGGCGGCCGCTGTTCTGCTGCGCGCGGGTGAGGTGGTCGAGGGGGCGGCGGATGCCGTGCGCGGCCGTGCGCACCTGCGCCGGGCGGAACTGGCCCGGGGCCCGGGACGGCTCGCCCGGGCGCTGGCCGTCGACGGTTCCCTCAACGGCGCCGACCTCGTTCTCGGCGTCCCCGGCGCCCCTGATCCCCTCGACGTTTCCTCTGATGTCCCCGGACCCACCGGTATCCCCGGTGTTCCTGAGGCCACCGGCCCTGGTGGCGGGGCGGGTGCTGCCGGTGGGCGTGCCACGCCGTTCGGGCTGCCTGGTCCGTCCATGCCGTCCATGCCGTCCATGGGCGGAGGTGTGCTCACGGGAGGTGCGCTCGTGGCCTGCGTCGGCCGCCGGATCGACGAGACCCGGGTCGCCCGCGGGCCCCGGATCGGGATCAGGGCCGCCCGGGACCGGCCATGGCGGTTGTGGATCGCCGGGGATGCGTCGGTCAGCTGCCCGCGGCGCGACCAGCGGAGGCTGCCCGTCTCCGCGTCCTCGCAGCCTCTGCTGGCGCCGTCCTCGCAGCCAGCGCCGCCTCCACCGTCGGCATCGCCGTCACCGTCTGCCGGGACGGCAGCACCGGCGGGAGCGGAACGGGATTCGTCCCTGACGCGGGACCGTCCCTGATGAAAGCCCGCGGCCACGCCCTTGCCCCGAAGTCCCTTGTCTCGAAGCGGTGTCTCCAGGGCACCGTGCCGCGGGGCGCCGCGTCAGGAAGCTCCTGGCCACAGCTCTGCCGGGCGGACCGGTGGGAGGCCCGCGGCGTCAGCGGCCGAGATCATGGCTGCCACGGCCCGTCGCCGTCGTCCCTCGTGGTCTCCGTCGAGCCGGAGCGGTGGCAACGGATCGTCTCCGGCCTGGGACGGTGGTCGTCCTCGTGGCCGTGCGGCCGACCTGTGCGATGGCAGCCAGCGATATTCGCATATCAGACGAGCGCGTCAAGGCGACATTCGGATGCTGTGATGTACATCACAGATCAAAAAGCCCCTGGCGTTTGACGATCCCGTCGGCCATCCGTAATGTTCTCTCTTGCCGGCAGAAAGCCGGGAGACATCCGAACCAGATTCACTGCTCGGATGGCCCCCATTCCCGGCCCGACGCTCACTGTGAGTGTTCGGGGGAGTCGTCGAGGCGGCCACCGGATGATCCGGGGCGGTTTGACTCAACGAAATTCCGACAGTAACTTCGAGAAGTTGTCCCGGACGGACATCGAAAGATGTTCGGCGGTGAA
>NZ_CAAAFS010000267.1:0-10346 GCF_900634755.1 Protofrankia symbiont of Coriaria myrtifolia | reverse complement strand
TGTCCTGCGTGAGGGCATCTCAGCCGAGCCTGACAGGGAGAGGGGCCGGAGCCCCTTGCCATGGAGCTGTCATGGAGCCCCTCGCGGCGGATTTCCCCGCGACGGAGCTCGTCGTACGGAGCTCGCTGTGATGAAGCCCCTCCTGTGGGCTGCTTCCGCCGCGTTCCGCTGTGTGAGGCGGCCGGGTGATGTTCCACGCTGGCATGTACCGGGAGCCGCGGGATGAGGGGTTGTCGGCGTGGTGGTGGATGATGGGGATGTGATGTCGGTGCAGGGAGGCGGCCAGATGCGGACGACTGGAGACACGGGGGGTCGTTCCGGCCGTCAGCCACGGGATGGCCGCGGCCACTCGGATGGTTCGGCCGCGACCGTGGGAGTGGGCAGGTCCGCCGGGCGGACAGCCGCTCGCCGTACGGCGAGCGGCCGAGGGAAGGCGCCGACGGCGGCCAGCGCGGCAGCAACGGAAAGCCTCGCGGAGAAACGGTGGCGTGAGGCCCGCGAGGCTCGCCGTGCCGCCGGTGGGCGTCAGCACGTCCGCCAGGATCGGCAGGCCCGTGGTCAGGCAGCCCGCGGCCAGGCGACGGCAAACACCCGCGGTGAGAACGCCCGCGGCGACAGAAGCGGCTACGGGAGCGGCTACGGGAGCGGCTACGGGAGCACGGGCGGGTACGGCCGGGCGGCTCGCGGCATCGACCCGGATCGCCGCCCAGGCTGGCACGGCTCGAGCGAACGGGGCTCAGGCGCGCGATCCGCTGGTGCTGCTCGAGGCGGGTCGGGAATCCGGCCGAGCCGTCCCCATGATGATTCCGATCGCCGTTCGGCCCGCCCCGCGGGTACACGCAGTGAGTCACGACAGGGTGAATCACGACAGCCAGCAGGAAACCGCTACCCGGATCGCGGGGCAGGCGGCGGGAACGACAGCCGGGCCAGCGGCAACCGGGCCAGCGGATTTCAACGGTTCCAACCGTCGGCAGGCGGATCGCAGCCGGCGGGCTCCCGCCCCGACAGGCAGTGGTCGGCGGCGAAGAGAACCGAGGGAACGAACGCCCCGCGAGCTTCCCGACAGACCTTCTCGGGCTCTTCCGCAGGGCGCTCCTCCGCGCAGCGCTCTTCCGCGCAGTGGCGGGATGCCGCGCAGCCGTCACGTTCCTCTGCTGACTTCTCCGGTCGACGTGAGCCGGGCCGGCTTGGGCGGCCGTCCGGAGCCGGCCGTACCGGCGGGCCGCCACGCGGCGATGCCGAGCAGCGCGGTCGCGGCTCGGCCGGGCGCGTGCCCGGTACGGGAGCCGGCACCGGGCGTTTCGAACCGTCTTCGCAGACGCCGTCGCGTGGCGACCGGTACGGGCGGCCCGACCGGCGCCGTGACGATCGTCCCTCCACCCACGGCCAGAGACAGGGCCGTGGCGGCGGCCACGACGTCAGTGGCCGTACCGTTGGTGGCCCGGCCGCTGACAGTTCGCGCCGGACGCCGCCGCGGGGCACCTCCCGTCCGTCGGCCTATTCGTCGGCCAGCTCCGATCGTCGCGACGACAGCCGGACGTCCCACGCATCCGGCGGCGCCGACCGGCCGCTGACCGACCGGCGCGACGGGCCCGGCGGCGGATGGCGGGCGCCCAGCACCGAGTCGCGACCTGGCACCGCCTCCACGCGGGAATCCCGGGAGCTCAGGGACACCCGGGCGCGGGACCAGCACGGTTATGATCATAATGCTCGGGATGTCGCCGCCCGGCACTCCGGCACGGCCGGGCCGGGACAGGCCGCGGCAGGCCCGCGGGATTCCGCCCGCCCCCGAGGCGCCGACCGTCCGGGCGCCGCCCACACCCGGTCCGGTGAGCAGGGCACTGGCCGGCAGGACCACCCCGGGAAGAGAACCCCGGGACCGGACCGGCGGACATCGGGCACCGCCTCGTCGGCATCAGGTGTTCCAGCGGGGCGCGGGGGCGGCTCCAGGCCGTCGGTGTCCAGGCCGGGACGTGCTGGCGGTGCGGCCGGGACGGACCGTCGTGGTGCGACCGGTGCCGCCCACCGCCGTCCGCATGCATCGGCGGGTTCCCCGACGTCCCCGCATGGTGACGCGGGCGCCGGCCGGGGGGCTGGGCGTTCCAGCCGGCCGTCGGCGCCGGAGCTTCCCGACGAGGCCCGCGCCGAACTCCTCGACTTCGAGGTCACCCGGGAGCTGCGAG
This sequence comes from Protofrankia symbiont of Coriaria myrtifolia, assembly GCF_900634755.1. Lineage (NCBI taxonomy): Bacteria > Bacillati > Actinomycetota > Actinomycetes > Frankiales > Frankiaceae > Protofrankia > Protofrankia symbiont of Coriaria myrtifolia. The sequence continues at coordinate 8,163 of NZ_CAAAFS010000267.1, read as the reverse complement.
GTCTCGGCGCGTCCCTGGCCGAACCGGTGGCCCGGCATCTGGTGGCCGCGGGCATGTACCTCGAGGAGGACCCTGCGCTCGCGCTCGCGCACGCCCGCGCGGCCGCGGGACTGGCGTCCCGGATCGCCGTCGTCCGGGAGGCGGTCGGGCTCGCCGCCTACCACGCGGGGGAGTTCGCCACGGCGCTCGCCGAACTGCGCGCGGCACGCCGCATCGACGGGTCCCCGCGGCACCTTGCCGTGATGGCCGATGCCGAGCGGGGGCTCGGGCGTCCCGAGCGTGCCCTGCTGCTCGCCCGTGATCCGGGTGCGGCCGAACTCGACGAGGAGGCCCGGGCCGAGTTGCTGATCGTCCTGTCGGGCGCGCGGCGTGATCTGGGTGAGCCGGAGGCCGCGGTTCTGCTGTTGCAGGACGAGGCGGCCGCCGCCGGCGTGCGGCCGTGGAGCGCGAGGCTGTGGTACGCCTACGCGGAGGCGCTGCTGGCCGCGGGCCGTCCCACCGACGCGGCACGCTGGTTCGTCTCCGCCGCGACCGTCGACGACACCGAGCAGACCGATGCCGCGGACCGTGCCGCGGAGCTGGACGCCGCTGTGGAGTTGGACGCCGCGGAGCCGCCGGAAGGTGAAACCGCTCCTTCCGCTCAACCGTCATAGAGGACTGGCGGAGGCGCGGTATCCGGGTGGTCATCCCGGAGAAGGCCGACCAGGCCGCCCATCGGAAGAACAAGGGCCGCGGGGGGACGGGCTGTCTGCCACGACACCGGGCTCCACCGGGAACGGAACACCCTCGAACGTCTGAGCGGCACGGTGAAGGACTGGCGGGGTGTCGCCATCCGTTACGACAGGACCCCGGGCGGCTGTCTCGCGGGTCCCCAGTTCCGTGCCTCGATGATCTGGATCAGGGAGTTCACGTGAACCACCCCTCGATCACAACTCGATACGCGCCCTAAGCCGGTATGGTCCGCGTCGGGACGTGGGGAACGGCGGAGGCGGGATCAAAGCCCGCGAACGCCAGTCCGATGACGAAGCCCGCGACCTCCTCGAGCTGACGCGCGCGGTCCAACGGCCCCAGCACGGCTGGTATGCCACCGACGTCCCGGACGAGCTCGCTGGTGACCCGCAACGCCGCCGCGTCGTCACCGCAGATCGCCACCGTCGTCGCCTGTTTGCCGTCACTATCACCTTCAGTGACACCGTCAGTGCCAGTGACACCGTTGGTGGGAGGGCGTGTCCACTGCTCGGCTGGGAAGAGATGGAGCGCCTTCACGACGTGCGCTCCGGGCGCCAGCTCGGCGATCCGGCCCGCCGCCGAGCGGCCGTGCTCGGTGAGCAGCACGCCGACACCGTGCTCCACCGCGTTGGTCGGGTCGATCAACGGTGTTCCCGCAAGCCGACCGTCAGCCGCGTCGACGCTGCGCAGGACGTCCTCGACGCCAGCCCACAGCACGGCGAGCAGGACCGCGTCCCGCCCGGTGACGACCTCTCGTGGGCTGGCCGCGCGCGCCGCTCCGCCCAGGCGTTCGGCGAGCGCGTCCGCCTTGGCCCGCGACCGCCCGCCGATCACCAGCTCGTGCCCGGCGTGGGCCCAGCCTCTTCCCAGCCCCTCGGCCAGGGCTCCCGTGCCCAGGATCCCGATTCGCATGGTCCCTCCTCGTTCGCGCCGACGACCGCTTCGCGGGCGAGCGACCGCTGCCGCGGGCAGCCGGGCCGCTTCGAAGGCAACGGTAGGGAAGTCGTTACGCACCGATCGGTGCGCGTCGAACCTGCGACGATGGGGAGGATGAGCGAGCGCGGGCGCCACTGCGAGGAGCTGGTCGCGGACTGCCGCATCCGGGCGGCGACCGACCTGTTCGCCCACACCTGGGATCCTGTCGTGCTGGCGGCTCTCCGCCTGGGCCCCCGTCGGCGTCGCGAGCTGCGCGTCGCGATCGGCGGCATAAGCGACAAGGTCCTCACCGAAGCGCTACACCGGCTGTGTGGCCACGGCCTGGTGGACCGCCGTGCTTTCGCGCAGGCCCCGCCGCGGGTCGAGTACACGCTGACCTCGCTGGGACAGAGCCTGGTCGACGGCCCGATGAAGGCGCTCGGAGACTGGACACTCGAGCACGGCGACGAGTTGCTGGACGCTCAGGAACGCCGGCGGCTCGACGCGGGCGAGGGGGTCGTCAGCTGACGGTAGGTGCCAGATCACCTGTTGTTGGTGCCGGATCGCCTTTGGATCGTCTGTCGTCACGGGCCGATGGACGAGGGCCGGTCCGGTGCTGGGCCGGGCAGGGGCGTCATCGTCGCCGGGCATAGGCCGTCGACGACGGTTACGTGCGCGGACTGGGCGCGGCCGAGACCATCGACTGCCGCGACCGACACGACGGACGAGACGTTGCGTCGTCATCCCGAGGAGTCGACGCCGTCGGCAACCTCACGCTTCTATTGCAGGGGCGCTGGCTCGACGGTGGCCCGGCCATCGAATGCCCTGCGGGCGGTGGCGATCTTCTGGGCGTTTTCCGCGGACCATTCCGCAATTGCGCTGGTCAACTGTCCGGCGCCGACTCCGAGTTCAGTCAGTCCGTACTCCACCCGAGGGGGGACGGTGGGGTAGACCGTGCGGCTGACGAGTCCGTCTCGTTCCAATGCGCGCAGGGTCTGGGTGAGCATTTTCTGTGTGATTCCGTCGAGGAGGCGTCGGAGCTCGTTGAAACGCATCGGTCGGTCGTACCGGCGCAACGCGCCCAGGACGTACAGTGCCCATTTGTTGGCGAGGACTTCGATTACTGTACGCGATGGGCAGTCGCGGCGGTAGGTAGCGGCCCAGCTCGGGGAGGCACCTTCCAGGGCGGTATCCATGAGATACCTAGGTATCAGAGTAGTGCCTTCTATGCAAACAGGTACTGGCCCGCTGAGGATGAGTGGTCGCCACGGAATGACCACAACACATCCGAGGGGAGCACAGGGATGACCCGTATGCGCGCGATCAGCCAGCGTGTCTACGGCGGTCCGGAGGTTCTGGAGATCGTCGAGTACGACCGGCCAGTGCCCGGCCCGGGAGAGGTGCTGGTACGGGTGCGTGCGGCCGGGGTGAATCCGGCCGACTGGAAGATCCGAGCCGGGCTGGTGCGACGGTTCGGCGATCCACCGCTCACGCTCGGACTGGACCTCTGCGGAGTCGTAGAGACGGTCGGTGAACGGACGACCCGGTTCGCCCCGGGCGACGTTGTCTACGGGTGCTCATTTCCGCCCCGGGGCGCCTACGCGGAGTACGTGGCCGCGCCGACGGACGCACTCGCCGCCGTGCCGCTGGGCGTCGACCCCGTCCGGGCCGCCGCTCTACCGGTCGCCGCGCTCACCGCCTGGCAGCCGCTGGTGAACGTCGCTGCCGTCACCGCCGGGCAGCGCGTCCTCATCCACGCCGCCGCCGGCGGGGTCGGGCACCTCGCCGTACAGATCGCCAAGGCGCGCGGCGCATACGTCATCGGCACCGCCCAGAAGGGAAAACACGGGTTTCTGCGCGGCCTCGGGGCTGACGAGCTCATCGACTACACCACCGTCGATTTCGCTGCCGTGGCACGAGACATCGACGTCGTGCTTGATCCGATCAGCGACGACTACGGTCCCCGGTCCCTCGATACGCTCAGGCCCGGCGGGCTTCTCATCGATGTGCGGGGCACCGGCCCGGACCGCGGCGTGGTCCGGGAACAGGCCCAGGCCCGCGGCCTGCGGTTCGTCGAGTTCGGTTTCACCCCGTCCGGTGTCGATCTTGAGAGTATCGCCAAGCTGGTGGAACGTGGCCGCCTCAGGGCCGCCATCGACCGGGTTCTTCCGCTGCGCGACGCCGCGAAGGCCCACGAGCTCAGCGAAACCAACCGCGTACGAGGAAAGATCGTCCTTGTGCCCTGAGTGAGGTGATCTGCTGGCGGGTTCGGGATCATGGGAGGAGAAGGCCGTTGGCCGCGGGAGGACGGGTCGCCCAGAGGCTGTCGGCGAGCTCGACGAGCCGGTCGAATCCCTGGCACTGCTCAACCGCCGCCCGGACGTCATCCTCTACCGCGGCCCTGACCATGCATGTGGTGAACGGCTTCGGATGGATCACGTCCCGCTCGTTGTCGAGATCGTTTCTCCCGGCTCCGAGGCGCGGGACACCACCGCCGCCTTCCGGACCGCCGAGGCCGACCTCCTCGACGAGCTGCGCTCATGCGCGTCCGGTCAGGAACTGCTGGCCGGAGGATGGGATGGCGACGTGACGTCGGCCGCCAGCCTCGACGCCGAATCGGCTGTCCCAGGGCTCCACGGCGGCGCCTTCACCCAACTGCCGATCGCGGAAAGCCCGCAGCCGTCATGAGCATGACTCGGCGAAAGTCGGTCACCGGGCCGAAGACGCCGAGCGCCGGACAGGCCGAGCCGATCTCGGTCCTCCGCGCCGACGAAGAATCCTCAGCGTCGCCCGAGCCGGCGGGTAGCCACGCCGCCGCGAAGACGGTCGACGACACCGGTGTCCCACCACTGCCGGAACCGGTTGGACACCGTCGGCCAGGCACCGAACCCCCGGGGCATCTCCCGCCACTGCCCGCCGGTACGGAACCGCCAGACCACACCTCGAACCGCGCCCGCAACCGCTACGGATACGGGCCGAACCCGCCGATCGGCAGGTAGGGCTCGATAAACGCCTGCTCCTCGTCCGCCGGTTGTGCCCGCGTCACGCCCGACGGTCTACCCACTCAGACCCGCCGCACGAACGAACCCCACAGATCGATCACAATCCGATACGTACCCTAACGACCGGCGAACCAACGGCTCAGGGCACCGGCTGTTCGTCCAGCGGGCGGATCAGCAGGCCGCTGCGCGGCTTGGGGGTGAACAGGGTCGACTTGCGCGGTATCCGTTCGCCGGCCGCGGCCACGGCGGCGACGTCCGCGGCCGGGGTCGGGTTCAACAGCAGCGCGATCGCGGCATCCGGCGCCGCCGCGGCCGCCGCGGCGATCGCGGCAGCCGCGTCATGCTGGTAGTCGACCACACCCTCGGTGTCCGCCAGCCCCCAGACCTCTGTGATCAGCGCGAGATGCGCGACGGTGACGTCGAGCTGGCGGAAGGCGGCGGAGCGGTCCGCCGGCAGTGCATCGGCGAGCAGCACCGGGTCCGGATGTGCCAGCAGGAACGCCGCCCGGCCATCGGTGATCACGAAGGCGTGGCCGTCCTGGCCGGCCTTGGCCAGCTCGCTGAGCAGATACGCGCCCGCGGGGTCACCCACAGCGTCCAGCGGCTTCACCCGGAACGCCGTCCCAGCGCGGCGGACGGCCTCGGTGAGGGTCAGACCGCGCACGACCCGGTGGATCGCATGGACCTGCGGGCCGGACACCCGGGCGTCCACCAGGAAGGCCAGGCCGAAGTCCCAGGGGCCGGTGCCGTCCCCGGCCGCGTGGCGGTCGGCCTGGTAGCGGCGGTAGGTGGCATACCGGTGATGGCCGTCGGCGATCACCGCCCGCCGCCCGTACAGATCGTCGGCGACGGCGGCGAGCCGCTCCTGGTCGGTCAGCGCCCAGATGCGGTGGGAGACGCCGTCGTCGGTTGTCGTGGTCAGTAGCGGTGTGGTCGTCACCGTCTCGGCGACGATCCGGCTGGCGGCCCCGCCGCCCTCGTACAGCAGGAAGATCGGCTCGAGGTTCGCTCCGGTGGCCACGGTCAGGGCCAGCCGGTCGGTGACCGGCCCGGTCATGGTGTTCTCGTGCGGCAGGATGATCCCCGCGTCCGGGTCGGCCAGTGCCACCGCGCCGACCAGGCCCCGCTGGACGTGCCCGTCCTGGGTCTGCTCGTACACGTACAGCGCCGGGCGGTCGTCACGGCGCAGGACCGCGTCGGCGGTCCACACGCGCAGGGTGTCCGCGGCCCGCCGGTAGCGACTTCCCGGGGAGCGTTCGTCGTCGCGGGGGAGGATGAGCCGGACGGCGTTGTGCGGATGCCGTGCCTCCAGCGCGGTGACACCGGCGGCGTCGATCACGTCGTAGGGCGGGGCGGTCCGCGACGCCAGCTCCTCGCCGTCGTCCGCGGCATATCGCAGGGCCCGGAACGGCGCCAGGACCAGTCCGCCAGGTGAGGGTGGTGCCGGGGGGACGGGAGCAGCCATGCGGCGATCGTATGGGTCCGCCCGCCACAGACGCCGCCGACACCGGACGGGCACCGCCGACATCCGCCCCTGGAAGTTGTCTCTGCCTTGTGGAAGTGCCTCATGGACGCCACTGGCAGGGAGGAAACATCCGCCACTGTGGACGGGACGACGGGCGGCGGGGGCACTGAAATGGTACGCACCTCCACCGATCAGCGCGATCGGTGGGAGCGGGGACCGGTTTCCGGCGACACTGGGAGCTGGACCTCGGGCCACCGGCGTCCGGCCGCCGCAGGCGCCGACGCTGGCATATCGGAGGTTCGCCGGAGGTTCAGACGGGTACCGGGGCGCGGACGTCACCGGATCGCGGCACGGCAGGGAAACGCAGGAAAACGGGCAACCAGGAAGACCTGGGAAACCTGGGAAACCAGGCACAGGCAACGAGGGAGGCGCGGATGTCCGGCGGGCACGACGGACCGGTTGCCGGCGAGGGGAGCGGCCCCCGCGACGAGTGGCTGCCCGCGGGCCCGGGGCACATCCCCGACACCCCCACGCCCGACACCCCGGCCGCTGGCATCCCCGCTCCTGACGGTGACGGCGCGAACAGCGCGGAGGGGGCCGACACCGGCCTGGCCGCCACGGCTTCCGGCACCGGTGCCGCTGGTGCCGCTGGTGCCGCTGGTGCCGCCCAGCCGAATGGCAACAGCCCTGATGGCAGCCCTGGCGGCGAGGTCTACGACTGGTACACCCGGGGTGTCGCCCTGCTCGACCGGGGCAACGCCAACGCCGCGGTCCAACTGCTCGCCCATGCCGTGGCCGCCGAACCGGGTTCGCGCAGCGTCCGGGAGGCGCTGGCCCGAGCCCAGTTCGACGCCGGCCAGTACGGCGCGGCCCGGGAGAGCTTCGCCTGGATCGTCGCCCACGACCCGACCGACGACTACGCCCAGTTCGGGCTCGGCATGGCGGCCCGCCGCACCGGTGACCTGCGCGCGGCGGTGGAGCATCTGGCGCTCGCCGTCGCGATGCGCCCGGACCTCGGGCATTACGGGCAGGCGCTGCGGGGTGTGCGGGCCGCGCTCAACCGGCCGGTGCGGGGACGGCCGTGACCCACGGCCTGCGCCTGTCCGCTCAGCCGGCCAGCCCGGGTGAGCCGGGCGAGCGGGGCGAGCAGGGCGGGAGCGGGCCGCTGTCGGCGTCGCCGGCGCCGCTCGTCGACGTCCACGACGCCGCCCTGATGGACCTCGACGGGGTGGTGTACCGCGGGTCCGAGGCGGTGCCCCACGCGGCGCCGGCCATCGCCGCCGCCCGTGGACGCGGGATGCGGGTGGTGTTCGTCACCAACAACGCGCTGCGGACGCCGGCCCGGGTCGCCGAGCGGCTGCGTTCCTTCGGGGTGCCCGCGGCCCCGGCCGACGTGGTCACCTCCGCGCAGGCGGCGGCGCGGCTGCTCGCCGAACGCCTGCCGCGCGGGGCGGCCGTCCTGGTCGCCGGCGGGGAGGGTCTGCGCGAGGCGGTGCGGGACGTGGGCCTGCGGCCGGTGACGGCCGCGGCGGAGGAACCAGCCGCGGTGGTGCAGGGCTTCGATCCCGCCATCGACTACGCCCGGCTCGCCGAGGCCGCGCTCGCGATCCAGGCGGGAGTGCTGTGGGTCGCGAGCAACACCGACGCCTCGGTACCGACCGAACGCGGCCTGCTGCCCGGCAACGGCTCGCTGGTGGCGATGCTGCGGACCGCGACCGGGATGGTCCCGCTGGTGGCCGGCAAGCCGGAGCGGGCGTTGCACGAGGAGTCGGTCCACCGTGCCGGCGCCCGCTCGCCGCTGATCGTCGGTGACCGGCTCGACACCGACATCGCCTCCGCCGTCCGTTCGGGCACGCCGTCCCTGCTGGTGCTCACCGGGGTGACCAGCAGCGGCGAGCTCCTGCGCGCCGGGGCGCCGTACCGGCCGACCTATCTCGCGGCCGATCTGCGGGGCCTGTTCGTACGCCATCCGGGCACCCGGGTGTCAGTGCCAGCGTCGGCGCCGACTGCCGGTGACGGCTGTACCGCCGGTCCGGTGGACGGGGCGGGGCC
>NZ_CAAAFS010000266.1:0-4516 GCF_900634755.1 Protofrankia symbiont of Coriaria myrtifolia | reverse complement strand
GTGCATCTGGCCCGGGCCGCGCCCATCCGGCCTGGGTGTGCCCCGCCCGCAGCCACCCGGGCCAGATGCACCCCGGCCGCAGCCGCCCGGGGCTGGCGAGCCTCGCCCAGGTGGTCCCCGGCCGGGGCCGCCGCCCGGCGCGCCCGGCCGGGGACCGGCGTGACCGGGACGAGGCGTCCTGTCGTGGCTCGCCGGACACGGTTGGACCGTGAGCTTGTCCGGCGCGGGCTGGTGCGCTCCCGTGAGCAGGCCGGCGAGGCGATCGTGGGGGGACGGGTCCGGGTGGCCGGGCGGCCGGCGACCAAACCCGCCACGGTCGTCGACGACATGACACCCATTGTGATCGTCGCCGGTGACGATCCCGGCTACGTCTCGCGGGGTGCCCACAAGCTGCTCGCGGCCCTGTCCGCCTTCGGTGGGAATGCCGCCAGCCAGCAGGCCGCCGGAGGCGGCGGTGTGGGCCGGCTGTGGGTGGCCGGGCGGCGCTGCCTGGACGCCGGGGCGTCCACCGGTGGTTTCACCGACCTCCTGCTGCGCCACGACGCCGCCGAGGTCGTGGCGGTCGACGTCGGGTACGGCCAGCTGGCCTGGCAGCTGCGCAACGACCCCAGGGTCACCGTCCTCGAGCGCACCAACGTCCGTTTCCTCACCGCCGAGGCGATCGGTGGGCCGGTCGACCTGGTCGTGGCCGACCTGTCGTTCATCTCGTTGCGGCTGGTGCTGCCGGCGCTGCGGGCCTGCGCCCGACCGGCGGCCGACTTCGTCGTCCTGGTCAAGCCGCAGTTCGAGGTCGGGCGCGCGGACCTCGGGCCGGGCGGGGTGGTGCGCGACGTGGCCCTGCACGCCCGCGCCGTGTGGGATGTCGCGCAGGCCGCGGCCGAACTGTCGCTGGGCGTGCGTGGCGTCGTCGCAAGTCCCCTGCCAGGACCGGCGGGCAACGTGGAGTACCTGCTGTGGCTCGTCGGGGACGCTCCGCCCATGCCGCCGCCGCGGCTGACCGAGGCGATCGCCGCCGCGATCGCGGCCGGCCCGGCCGGCGGCCGCGCCGCTTCCGCCCCCAACGCTGATCTTGCCTCCAACGCTGCTCCTGTCTCCGGTACCGGTTCTGTCCCTACCGTCGATTCCGTCTCCACCGCCTGTCCTGGTTCCGATTCCGAGCCGTCCACCGAGCGTGACGAGGGTCGTCGATGAGCCGGAAAGCCCAGTGAGCCGGGAAGTCCTGGTGGTCACCCACCCACGCCGTTCGGTCGTCCGGGAGATCGCCCAGCGGGTGCTGGACCAGTTCGTCGCCGCCGGGGTCGCCCCGCGGGTGCTGCGGGACGAGGCCGAACTGCTCGACCTGCGCTGCGACAACGTGGTCCCGCCCGATGACGCCGCCGCGTTCGGGGTCGAACTGGTCCTCGTGCTCGGCGGGGACGGCAGCCTGCTGCGCGGGGCGGAGTTCGCGCGCACCGCCGACGCGCCCCTGCTCGGCGTCAATCTCGGCCATGTCGGTTTCCTCGCCGAAGCCGAGCCGGATGCGCTGGAGTCCACGGTCGATCATGTCGTCCGCAAGGACTACCAGGTCGAGGAGCGGATGACCGTCGACGTGGCGGTCCGTCACCGCGGCAAGCTGGTCTACGAGGGCTGGGCGCTCAACGAGATGTCGCTGGAGAAGGTCGACCGCGCCCGGATGCTCGAGTGCGTCGTCGAGGTCGACAACCGCCCGCTGTCCCGGTGGGGGTGCGACGGCATGATCTGTTCGACCCCGACCGGGTCGACGGCGTACGCGTTCTCGGTCGGCGGCCCGGTGATGTGGCCGGGTGTCGAGGCCCTGCTGGTCGCGCCGATCAGCGCCCACGCCCTGTTCGCGCGTCCGCTGGTGCTGGCCCCGACGTCGTCGGTCGCGATCGAGGTGCTGCCCGCCACGCCGGCCGTGCTGTCCTGCGACGGCCGGCGGTCGGTGGACGTCGAGGCGTTCTCCCGGGTGGAGGTCGTGCGGGGACGCCGTTCGGTGCGGCTCGCCGTGGTGCGCCCGCGCCCCTTCACCGACCGGCTGGTCGCGAAGTTCGATCTCCCGGTGGCCGGCTGGCGGGGACGCGGCGGTCGATGAACAGCGGCCGGTGAGCACGGTGGGCGCGGCGTGGCCACCCGCGCCGGCGGTGTGTTGGCCGGCCGGCCGGCGGAGTGGACGCCGCACCCCATAGAGTCACGTTTGTGCTCGAGGAGGTTCGCATCCGCGGGCTCGGGGTCATCGACGACGCCGTGCTCGAGCTGGCGCCCGGCCTGACCGTGGTCAGCGGCGAGACCGGAGCCGGCAAGACCATGATTGTCCAGGGGCTCGGGCTGCTCACCGGCGGGCGCGCGGACGCCGGTCTGGTGCGCCCCGGCGCGGTGCGGGCCTTCGTCGACGGACGGCTGATCGTCTCGCCGGACGGCCCGGTGGCCGAACGGGTCCGCGACGCCGGTGGCGAGTGCGACGAGGACGGTCTTCTCCTCGGGCGGACGCTGACGGCCGAGGGTCGCTCCCGCGCGCACGTCGGGGGACGGGCGGTGCCCGCCAGCGTCCTCGCCGAGGTCACCGACGGGCTGATCGCCATCCACGGCCAGTCCGACCAGCAGCGGCTGCTGCGCACCGGGGAGCAGCGCGCCGCCCTCGACCGGTTCGCCGGCGACGCCGTCGCCCAGCCCCTGGCCGCCTACGCCACCGCCTACACCCGGCTGCGCACGGTCTCCGCCCGGCTCGCCGAGATCACCGGTCGGGCCCGGGAGCGCGCCGCCGAGGCCGAGCTGCTGCGGACCGGGCTCGCCGAGATCGAGAAGGTCGATCCCCGTCCCGGGGAGGACGCCGCGCTCGACGCCGAACTGCGCCGGCTGGAGCATGCCGAGACGCTGGCGCAGGCCGCCAGCGGCGCCCACGCCGTGCTGGTGTCCGACCCCGCCACCGGCGACAGCGTGCCAGGCGCCACCGACCTGGTGGGGACCGCCCACCGCATGGTCGCGGCGGAGGCGTCCCTCGACCCGGCCCTGTCCGAGCTGGCCGACCGTCTGCACGAGGCCGGGATGCTGCTCGCGGACGTCGCCGCGGACCTCGCCTCCTACGCCGCCGGGATCGACTCCGACCCGCTTCGGCTCACCGCCGCCGCGGACCGCCGGGCGGCGCTGTCGGCCCTTGCTCGCGCCCACGGCACCGACCTGTCCGGCGTCCTGGAATGGGCTGACCAGGCCGGGCGCCGCCTGCTCGAGCTCGACTCCGACGAGGATCAGGTCGGCGTGTGGGCGTCCGAACGCGACCAGCTGGTCGCCGAGCTCGCCGGGCTCGCCGGGCGGATCAGCGCTGCCCGCGGGGACGCGGCGGAGAAGTTCGCCGAGGCGGTCGTGGCCGAGCTTACCGGCCTGGCGATGCCGCGGGCCAAGGTCGAGGCGGTCGTCACGCAGCGTCCCGACCCGGCCGGCCTCCCCGTGGCCGGGCAGGTGCTCGCCTACGGCCCCACCGGGGTGGACGAGGTGGAGCTGCGGCTCACACCGCATCCCGGGGCGCCGTCACGGCCGGTGCACAAGGGGGCGTCCGGGGGTGAGCTCTCCAGGGTGATGCTCGCCATCGAGGTCGTTCTCGCCGCTGGCGACGTCGCCACGACGATGGTCTTCGACGAGGTCGACTCCGGTGTCGGTGGGCGGGCCGCGGTCGAGGTCGGGCGCCGCCTCGCCCGGCTGGCACGCACACACCAGGTGATCTGCATCACCCATCTGCCCCAGGTGGCGGCCTTCGCCGACCGCCATCTGGTGATCAACAAGGCCGACGACGGCTCGGTGACCCGCAGTGGGGTGACAACCCTCGACGACACCGGTCGGGTCCGCGAGCTCTCCCGGATGCTCGCCGGCGTCGAGGAGAGCACGCTCGCCCGCGGCCACGCCGAGGAACTGCTGGCCAACGCCGCCGCCGACAAGGCCGACATCCCCTGACCACATCGCTGGGTTCTGTGATTGCTACGGGTGGTGGCAACAACAGTCGTATGGCAGATGGCCCCGCCGCCGAGCCGCACCGAGTGTGTGATCAAGCACGGTGACTCCGTCCCGGAAGACCTCGTCCCGCGGGCCGACGCGCGCACCGGGCCTCGCAGATTCTCTGATGCAGCCGCCAGGGCTGGCGCACGCCGGGTCCACGCGCGGCAACTACGGGAGATCATCGAAGAGTACGAGCGAGAGCGCGGCCCACTCGACATCGACGGCGTCCAGGACGCGCTGACGGAATGGCCCGACATCTAGGGTGTTTCCCGTGGATCTTCACTCGCGCGGATCGGCGCCCAGATGGCCACCTCCCGCATCGACCAACATCCGTCAGACACGCCCTGACGGGAGCGGAAGCTGTAGGTGGAAACCGTCGTCATCGCAGCGCTTTCCACCTACGGCTTCCGCGTCCGTAGGTGGTTTTCGTCGTCATGGTGACGTTTTCTGCCTACGGGCCAGGCGCTCACCGCAGCCGGCTACGCGGGTGAGGCCGCAGCGAGCGGGACGTTCGGGGTAGGGGCGTCCAGCG
>NZ_CAAAFS010000265.1:0-10424 GCF_900634755.1 Protofrankia symbiont of Coriaria myrtifolia | reverse complement strand
GCGTGGGGAAACCGGTCGTGGGGATGAAGGCGCCGCGGAGCAGGGCGAACCCGACGCGGACCACTCGCGGGGTGAGGGTCGCAGCGGCGTGGGGATGCCGCGGATGTGGTTGTGCGTTCAAGTAGTGTCCTGTGATGCCGCTGGGCGCCCGGCACGAGCAGTGACCGGGTGCCCAGCGGCCTGGGATGCCGGACCCGTGACGACCCCGACCATCAGGAGTCCTGACTTTCATGACCGTCACAGACGCCTCCGCCGGCGCCGCCCTGGCGCTGGACGCCGCCGCCGCGGACCTGCTGTTCCACACGGCCCAGACAGCGAACACCTTCAGCGACGAACCAGTGTCCGACGAGCAGATCCGCGCCATCTACGACCTGGTCAAATGGGCGCCGACCAGCATGAACTCCCAGCCGTTGCAGATCGTTCTGGTCCGTTCGCCCGAGGCGCGGGAACGGCTGGTCGCGCACCTCAGCCCGGGTAACCAGGCGAAGACGCGGTCCGCGCCGCTGGCGGCCATCGTCGCCGCGGACGTCGACTTTCACGACAACCTGCCACAGATCTTCCCGCATCTGCCGACGGCCAGGGACATCTTCGCCGAGCCGGCCTTCCGTGAGCACAGCGCGCGGTTCAACGCCGCCCTCCAGATCGGCTACTTCATTCTGGGTATCCGGGCCGCGGGGCTCGCGGCCGGCCCGATGACGGGGCTTGACGCCGACGCCATAGACAGGGAGTTCTTCGCCGACAAACCGCTGCGCACACTCGCGGTAATCAACATCGGCAGGCCGGGGGAGAACGCCTTCCGTCCCCGGCATCCCCGCCTGGACTACGACCAGGTCATCTCCGCTCTCTGACAGCCGCTTCCACCCGGCCGTCGCCTGTCGCCCGCCTGCCGTTCCCCCGTTCTCCGAACACCCGTCCGCGCAGCCTTCCCCCGGGCCACGCCATGAAGGATGTGAATGTGGTGCTGCTGCTGCAACAGCAGCGCATTCACATCCTTCAGATCCTTGCGGGGCTGTCGCCCGCGTGAGCTTCGGCGGAGCCCGAGAAACGGTGACGGACAACTGTGTTCGCGTGTTTTTGTGGGTTTCTGCTCGGTAGGGCTCCGGGGCGAACGTGAGACGGGTCGACTGCGTGATCGTGCGGTTACGTGACGGCCGGATGGTGATCGCGCCCCGGGGCGGCGGGCTGGTTGGATCATGGCGGGCGGGCGGCAGTTGTCTCGTGCGTGTCCCGACCCGGGGCGGGGGTGTTACCGTGAAATCCCGTGGACCGGCCGGGTACGGGTGTCCGGCCGGCGCAACCCACGGAAGGGTCTCAGCGTGGCGCAGGCGCACGTGACCAGGCACATCTTCGTGACCGGAGGGGTCGCCTCCAGTCTCGGCAAGGGGCTCACCGCCTCCAGCCTCGGTCGTCTCCTCAAGGCTCGTGGCCTTCGGGTCACCATGCAGAAGCTCGACCCCTACCTCAACGTCGACCCCGGCACGATGAACCCGTTCCAGCACGGGGAGGTCTTCGTCACCGACGACGGCGCCGAGACCGACCTCGACATCGGCCACTACGAGCGGTTCCTGGACGTCGACCTCGACAGCAGCGCCAACGTCACCACCGGCCAGGTCTACTCGCAGGTGATCGCCCGCGAGCGCCGGGGTGGCTACCTCGGCCAGACGGTGCAGGTCGTCCCGCACATCACCGACGAGATCAAGGACCGGATCCGCAGGCTCGCCACCGACGCCTGGGACGTGGTCATCACCGAGGTGGGCGGCACCGTCGGCGACATCGAGTCGCTGCCCTACCTGGAGGCGATCCGCCAGGTCCGCCACGAGGTCGGACGGGACAACGTCCTGACCGTCCACGTCAGCCTGGTGCCCTATCTGGCGCCCTCCGGGGAGCTGAAGACCAAGCCCACGCAGCACTCGGTGGCGGCGCTGCGCAGCATCGGCCTGCAGCCGGACGCGCTGGTCTGCCGCTCCGACCGGCCGCTGCCGGCCGCGCTCAAAAGCAAGATCGCCCTGATGTGCGACGTGGACGACGAGGCCGTCGTCGGCGCGCCGGACGCGGCCTCGATCTACGACATTCCCAAGGTGCTGCACCGGGAGGGCCTCGACGCCTACGCGGTCCGCCGCCTGGGCCTGCCCTTCCGGGACGTCGACTGGACCGAGTGGGACACCCTGCTGCGCCGCGTCCACCGCCCGGCCAACCTGGTCACGGTGGCGATCGTCGGGAAATACGTCGATCTGCCCGACGCCTACCTGTCGGTCACCGAGGCGCTGCGGGCGGGCGGGTTCGCGGTGGACGCCCGAGTGGAGATCCGCTGGGTGCCCGCGGACACCTGCTCGTCCCCGCAGGCCACCGCGGTCGCCCTGGGTGGGGTGGACGGTGTGCTCGTGCCCGGCGGCTTCGGCATCCGCGGGATCGAAGGGAAGATCGAAGCGCTCCGGCACGCGCGGGCGAACGGGATCCCGGCCCTGGGCCTGTGTCTGGGCCTCCAGTGCATGGTCATCGAAGCGGCCCGCAACATGGCCGGGCTCACCGACGCGAACTCCACCGAGTTCGACCCGCAGACGCCGCATCCGGTGATCTCCACGATGGCCGACCAGCAGGCCGTGGTCGCCGGGGAACGGGACATGGGCGGCACGATGCGCCTCGGGCTGTATGCGTGCACGCTCGCGCCCGGCACGGTCGCCCGGCGGGTGTACGGGGCCGCGGAGGTCGACGAACGCCACCGGCACCGCTACGAGGTCAACAACGACTACCGCGACCGGCTCACCGCGGCCGGGCTGGTGATTTCCGGGACGTCGCCGGACAGCCGGCTCGTCGAGGTCGTCGAACTGCCGGTGGAGGTCCATCCGTTCTACGTCGGCACCCAGGCGCATCCGGAGTTCCGCTCCCGGCCGACGCGGGCCCACCCGCTGTTCCGCGCGCTGGCCGCGGCAGCGGTCACGCACTCCGAGCGGCGCACCGGGGTGCTGCCGGTCGAGCTGCCCGACGGCATCGCGGACGTGGACGGCCAGGAGATGGTGGACAGCCAGGGGATACCTGGCGAGGTGCAGTGTGAGGAGCTGGTGCCGTCATGGCCACCCGCAACGTGACAACCGGTAACGCGGCCGGCGGTGCGCAGGCCGGCGGTGCGACAGCCGGCGGGGTGGGGGAGCCCGACGCGCGGGGACCGGACGGGGCACGGGCGGACAGCGCGCCCGCGGCCGGGCCACAGACGGACAACACGCCCCCGGCCGAATCGTCCGCGGCGCCCACCAACGGGGCGCCTGTGGACGGGGGGCCCGCGGCTGGCACGCCGGCCGCGGAGGCGGGTTACCGCTCCGACAGCGGGCACCGCTACGAGGTGGTGGAGTCCGACGTCGTCTTCACCGGGCGGATCATCCGGCTCCGCCGGGACATCGTGCGGATGCCGGACGGTGGGGTTTCCCAGCGTGACGTCATCATGCATCCCGGCGCGGTCGGGGTGGTCGCGTTGGACGAGTCCGGGCGGGTGGTGATGGTCAACCAGTACCGTCACCCGGTCCGCCGGCCCCTGTGGGAGCTGCCCGCCGGCATCCTCGACATCCCCGGGGAACCGCTGGCGACCGCCGCCGCCCGTGAGCTTGCGGAGGAGGCCCATCTCACGGCCGCCCGCTGGGACCTGCTCGTCGACGTCCTGGCCTCGCCCGGGATGACCGACGAGGCGTACCGCGTCTTTCTCGCCCGTGAGCTGGCGGTGATCCCGCCGTCGCAGCGGCATGTCGGCGTCCACGAGGAGGCCGACATGCGGACGCGGCGGGTGGATCTCGACGAGGCGGTGGCCGACGTGCTGTCCGGGACGATCACCAACGCCATGGCCGTGATCGGCATTCTGGCGGCGGCGACGGCCCGCGCCGGCGGATTCACCTCCCTGCGCGCCGCGGACACCCCCTGGCCGGACCGTCCAACACCTGGAGCGCCTGTTTCATGACTATTCGTGTCTGTGCGGGTGGTGCCCGCGCCGCCCGACCGGCGCTTCGGCGGCCGGCGAGCCGGGCCAGCCGTTGCCGGTGGGGACCTCAGTCGTTGCCGGTGAGGACGCTGCCGGCCTCGTCCACGACGACGGGGGCGTTCGCCGCGAGGACCACCGGGTCCAGCGGGAACGCCTGCCCGACACCGGGCACGGCGAACGTCCCCTGCCAGGTCACCGTGAGTGTGATCGTGTAGGTGCCGGGCTGGCGGTAGGGGTGCGACACGTAGGCGTCGGGATGCTCCCGGGGTGAGATCGCCGGGTCGAAGGGGCGGCCGGGGGAGTCCGGGCCGATCGCGCCGTCCCCGAAGTCCCACCGGTAGTGGGGGACCGCGGTGATCGTGGCGAGCACCGGCTGGTCGACGTTGAAGACGAAGGCTGGCGGGACCGGCGTGTACACCACCGTCGGCAGGTTGGCGAAGCTGCGCCCGCTCGGCGCGACGACGAGCGTGGGCTTGGGCAGCGCCTGTTCCCGCAGGTAGTTGGTGAGCGCGGCCTGCACCTGCGCGAGGGTCGGGGCGGCACCGGGTTGCGGGTCGCACAGCGCGTTCGTGTCGGCGGCCGCCTCCGGCGCGGTCGCCCACAGCAGTTCCTCGAAGTCGGTGGTCTCGTCACCGACGTTGCAGTAGTTCAGGGGGACGACGCAGTCCCCGCAGCCGCCACCGGCCCGCCGGGCCGCGCCGGTCGCGGGCGTCCGGTGCAGCCGTCCGCCGACGAAGGTGTAGATGTATCCGCTGTCGGTGGCGCGGGTGTCGCAGTATCCCCACAGGGCCGTGCAGGCGCCGCCGGTCCGCCCGTCCGGTGCCGCGGCGGCGGGTGACACCACCGGCGGGAGCAGCCCGAGCAGGGACGCCGTGACGACAAGAAGCACGATCGCCAGCGGTCTGCCGGCACCTGCGCCATGGCCGTAGCTCTGGCCGGTGTCGTAGCTCTGGCCGGTGCCGTGCCGCCGGCGCGTCCAGCGCCCCCTGAGCCACCCGTGCCGGTCGCGGCCCAGCCGTCCCAGAAGGTTCCGGCCGCCGGCGTGACCGCGGCCCGGCTGGTCATGGCCGCCCGGTCCTTCCGGCCGCCGCGACCTGGGGCGCGGATGCGCGTGCGGGGACGGGGCTGCCCGCGTCACGACGACCCCGTGGCGTACAGGACGTTCTGGATGCGCCAGCCCGCCGAGCTCAGCACCAGCGTCGCAGTGGCGGCGCGCGCCGGCTGGGCGGGATAGGTCCGGACGGTGTTGCCGGCGGCGTCGAGCAGCCGGACGGCTCTGATCGCCACGGTCGTCCGCGCGGTGGCGATCCGATCCCCGAGCGGATCCATGACGACCGGGCCGACGGCGAGCGGATCCACGTCGGCGTGCCCACCCCGGTCGTGGAAACCGCGGGTGACGCCGACGTCGAGCATGCACGTCTGGCATCCCGGCATGGCTGTCAGGCTCACGTCCGCCACCCGTCCCTCCCGACTGGCCGTGTTGATCTCCGTGAAGTACGCCTGCACCGTTGCCAGCGCCGTCCGGGTCGGGTCGGCGGCCGGCGGCCGGGACGGTGTGGCCACCACCTGCGACACGGACCCGACCGGGCGCGGATCGCCGGTGACCGGCCCGCTCGGCTGCCCCGTCGGGCCGAACGACTGCGCCCTGGGCGGAGCCGGGGCACCCGTGGTGGCCGCACCACCGCCACAGCCGACTGCCAGCATGACGACGGCGGCGACCAGCAGATACCGGGCGTGTCGTGGCGGTCCACTGTCTGTCCGCATCAGATGTGAGGATAGCCGCAGTCCTTTACACGTACGGACAGGGGCTGGCAAATCGCCCCGAGAGGCGTGTCGTCCCAGGTAGTCGGGTGTGATCCGCGCGGTATGGGCGGACGCCGTCCGCCGGGCACCTACACTCACGTCGATGGCGAGCCACGCACATCGATGACGAGCGCAGGCGTAGGGATGGGTTGATGGCCGGCGAGTCCGTTGTCGCCTCTGGCGGTGACCGTGCTGTCCCTGGCGGTGACCGGCGCCCGCCTGCCGCGGCCGCGGCCCACCGGGCCCGTGCGGTACGCACGGTACGCACGGTACGCACGGTACGCACGTGAGCATGCCGGCTGACCCGGAACCGGAACCGGAACCCGTGGCCGGGGACCCGGCCGTCGTGGTCGAGCGCTTCCTCGACCATCTGGCGGGCGAGCGTGGGCTCGCGCGCAACTCGGTCCTCGCCTACCGGCGTGACCTGCGCCGTTACCTGGAGCACCTGAGCCTGCGCGGGGTGCGCTCCCTGGCCGACGTGGACGAGTCCGAGGTGGCCGAGTTCGCGGCGACCCTCCGGGAGGGGGCCGGCGAGCACCCGCCGCTGGCGGCGTCGTCGGTGGCGCGGATGCTCGTCTCGGTCCGGTCGCTGCATCGCTTCGCGGCGCGGGAGGGCGAGGTCACCTCGGACGTCTCCCGGCCGGTACGCCCGCCGACCCCGCCGCGCCGGCTGCCCAGGGCGCTCACCGTCGACCAGGTGGTGGCCGTTCTGCGCGCCGCGTCCACGTCCGCCGCCGGCGGTCCCGGCGGTGATCCCGCCGAGGGGAGCCGACAGCTGCGGGCGGTCGCGCTGCTGGAACTGCTCTACGGGACGGGCGCGCGCATCTCCGAAGCCGTCGGCCTCGACGTCGACGACCTGGACCTGGACGCGGCGTCGGTGCGGCTGCTTGGCAAGGGCGGCCGGGCCCGGGTCGTCCCGCTCGGCCGGTACGCCGGCGAGGCGCTGGCCGCCTACCTGGTCCGGGCGCGTCCGGTGCTGGCGAGCCGGCGGGCGTCCCCGGCGGTCTTCCTGTCCCGGCGGGGGACCAGGCTGTCGCGGCAGAGCGCCTGGACGGTGCTGCGGACCGCGGCCGTGGCGGCCGGCGTGGAGGGCGTGTCACCGCACGTGTTGCGGCACTCCTTCGCGACCCACCTGCTCGACGGCGGGGCCGATGTGCGGGTCGTCCAGGAGTTGCTGGGCCACGCGTCGGTGAGCACCACCCAGATCTACACGCTGGTCACGGTGGACCGGCTGCGCGAGGTGTACGCGACGTCGCATCCCCGGGCGCTGGGCACCAGCAGGCCGGCCCAGGGCTGACACGTTCCCGCGCACGCCCGCTGGCCTGCCCACGGTGGAATGGCCGGCCGTCGGGTGGGGCCACCGCATGGGGTGGGAACCCACCCGCCTGTCGGACTGTCCTGCCGGCCGTCCGCCGGGCTGTCGTGGGCCTCAGGACGGGGTGTACGGCCCCAGGCTCGGCATGCCGTTGGATGGGGCCGGCGTGGGCACCCCTCCGACGCCTCCGACGCCCTGCGTGCTGCGCTCGGCGAGCGTCTCGCCGACCTTGCGCGCGATCGCCTCCATCAGGCGCAGTGCCTGCGGCAGCGACAGGTTGAGCACCACTTCGCTGTCGTTCGTCATCGCGAAGCGAACCGATACGTCCGCCATTGCTCGACCTCTCCCGCCTGGTTCTGTGGATCTCGCAGCTGTTCGTGGAATGGAACGGTACGACCCGTCCTCG
Source organism: Protofrankia symbiont of Coriaria myrtifolia (assembly GCF_900634755.1). Lineage (NCBI taxonomy): Bacteria > Bacillati > Actinomycetota > Actinomycetes > Frankiales > Frankiaceae > Protofrankia > Protofrankia symbiont of Coriaria myrtifolia. The sequence goes on along the minus strand of NZ_CAAAFS010000265.1, from coordinate 2,936 downwards.
AACGGCGTGCGGCCGGGGTTGTCCGACGTTCCATGGATGTCACGCAACGCTATGTCCTGATCGCGAAATGTTGTAAGCACGGAATTGTTTCCGTCGTTCACCTTCCGCCGCTCCTCTGTCCGATCGGTACGGCCGCGTCTGTTGAGAAGACTCCCGCCCCCCGGCGTCCGCCAGCGTCCTACGGGGCGATCAACGCCCGTAGCTGTCACGTTGTTCAGGCATAGTCCCGCATTCGCTCCCGGGTCGGGTGACCGGGGGTACCCGTGGGTGAACCCAACCGTATGGATACACTCCGAGTCGGCCAGAAGCGCTCAGGGTGGCAGGATCGGGGACGGCGGCCAGGGCGGGCCGCCCGGAGCGGGCCGGCCAGAGCCGGTCCGGATGATGTTGGTGCTTCGGCGTTTCGGGGCCACTCCTTCGGAGTCGGCATCCTCGGCTGGCGGCGGATGCGCATGATCGGTCCGTCGGCGATCAGAATGCCGTGTGGACGGGTCATACGGCAGGATGTGGCTCATGGGCTCTCCTGGTGATCTACCTGACGTCTCGTTGCTGACGATCTCCATCCTCGGCGGGACCGGGCCACAGGGCCGCGGGCTCGGCCGCCGTCTCGCCATCGCCGGCAACCGGGTCGTGCTGGGCTCGCGTTCCGCCGAACGCGCCGGGAAGGCCGCCGCGAAGCTGGGCGCGGCCGGCTGGGCCGTCACTGGCGCGGACAACGCCACCGCCGCCGCCGCCGGCGACATCGTGATCGTCGCCGTGCCCTGGGACGGCCACGGCGAGTTGCTCACCGGCCTGCGCGCCGAGCTCGCCGGCAAGATCGTCGTTGACTGCGTCAACCCGCTCGGCTTCGACAGGGGCGGCGCGTTCGTGCTCCCCGTACCCGAGGGCAGCGCGGCGCAGCAGGCCGCGGCGCTGCTGCCGGAGAGCACCGTGGTGGCCGCGTTCCACCATGTCAGCGCGGTGCTGCTGGAGGACGAGACGGTCAACGAGATCGACACCGACGTTCTCGTCCTGGGTGACGACCGGCAGGCCACCGACACCGTCACAGCCCTGGCGGGCAGGATCGCCGGCATCCGCGGGATCTACGCGGGCAAGCTGCGTAACGCGGCCTCCGTCGAGGGGCTGACCGCAAACCTGATCTCGGTGAACAGACGCTACAAATCCCACGCGGGGCTACGCGTGACAGACGTTCAGTGACATCGGGTAACGGCAAATAGCAGCAAATTGTGGCAGGCGTTCTGTGGCAAATGTTTCATCAGGTGTTTCGCCACGGACGTCCGGTCCAGCCGGCGTAGGTGGCAATCGACCGGGGTAGGTGGCGACGGTGACGGCGGCGAGCGGCCGGGATGATCCCGGCATCGACGATCTCGGTAACGGGGTGACGGTGCCCCGACAGGTGACCCGCGTGGTCTCGCTCGTCCCGAGCCTGACCGAAGCCATCGCGCACACCGCGCCCGGCCTGCTGGTCGGGGCGACGGCCTGGTGCTCCCGCCCGGTCGACCTCGACGTGGCCCGCGTGCGCGGGACGAAGAACCCGGACATCACCACGATCGTCTCCCTCGCCCCGGACGTGGTCTGCGCCAACGCCGAGGAGAACCGGGAGGTCGATCTCGACCAGCTCCGAGCGGCCGGCATCCCGGTGTGGGTGACGGCGCCGGCCACCGTGGACGCCGCCCTGGTCAGCCTCGAGCGGATGCTGCGTGACGCCTGCCGCCTCGACCGGCCGGAATGGCTGACCGCCGCCCGCGCGACCTGGGCGGCCCCGTATCGCGGGCCGCGGCGCAGCGCGCTGGTCCCGGTGTGGCGCCGGCCCTGGATGGCGGTGGGGCGGGAGACGTTCACCGGTGACGTCCTGCGCCGGCTCGGGATCGACAACGTGCTCGCCGATCATGCGCAGCGTTATCCCCGGATCCGTCTGGACGAGGTGCAGCCCGTCGACCTGGTGGTGCTGCCCGACGAGCCTTATCCGTTCAGCCCCGCCGACGGCCCGGAGGCGTTCGGGGACACCCCGGTGGTGTGCGTCTCCGGCCGCCATCTGACCTGGTACGGACCGTCCCTGGTGTCGGCCCGCGCCGTCCTCGACGCCCAGCTCTCCCACCCGGTCACCACCCCTGCCCGCACCTGACACCCCGCGGGGCGCCTGACACCAGCGGCGCCGTCGCCGGTTCACACCGGCCAGGCCGGTCGCTCCACCCGTACTCGTGCCGAGCCCTCGTCCAGGTGGGCCTGCCTCACGCAGGCTGTTTGAGGGGGCTGGGTCGATTCCGAACGCCGAGGCCCCCCGGAGGCGGGTGCCGCCTGTCGGAGCGAGGGTTCATGGTGGGCTGGTCCGATCCGGCGGCCGTGTCCACGTGCGCCCGCCATGAGCGTCTCCGGCCGTGTCCGAAGACTGCGCCCGCGTCGGGCGGGCCCGGCGGGGTGACGCTTGCCGCGCATGCGCGCAGGGGACGGCGCCTTGGCGGCGGCGAGCCGGCCCACGGTGACGCATGCCACGCATGCGCGCGGGGACTGCCCCGGGAACCGTGGGATCCGTGGCTGTGCGCGCTGCATGCCGCGCGTGCGCGCGGGACTGCCGAGGCCGGTGACGGCGGTGTAGGTGATGCTGGCGCATGCTGCGCGTGCGCGCGGGACTGCCGCTTGCGGTTGGTACGCCACGCCCACTCCTCCAGCATGCCGCGCGTGCGCGCGGGATTGCCACCAGCGGGCTCATCGCCAGCGTCGAGGTGTTTCGCGTACCCATGAGGCCTGCCTGGTTCAACCACCATCGGCCGGCAACACTCTGCTGGCGGCCCTGTCCCCGTCCGCCCCGCCAAGCGGTGCGAGCATCGGCGACGATCTCGTCGATCCCTGTTCCCCGCCCGTCCGGTCCCGCTGTCCGCATGGTCGATCAAGATCGTGATTCACACCTGCAGGATGTGAGTGCAGTGCTGTGACAG
>NZ_CAAAFS010000264.1:6339-14549 GCF_900634755.1 Protofrankia symbiont of Coriaria myrtifolia | reverse complement strand
GGGGTGAACGTGGGTCTGTGGGGCATCAGTGTTCGTGGTTGTGACGTTTGTGGTGGGGTCGCACGGGGCGGTTCATGAAGAGCATGAGGATCGTGGATGGAAGGAGATCGCTCGGGAACACAGCGGGGTGCTGGCGGTTCGGGAGGCGATCGCCGCTGGTCTGCGTCCTGCGGAGCTGCGGTGGCGGATCCGTACAGGGCGATGGCAGCGGCCGCTGCGGGGAGTTGTCGTCACTCACTCTGGGCCGCTCACCCGTTTGCAGTGGCTCTGGTGCACCCTGGCACGAGCCGGGCCCGGGGCGGTCCTTGCCGGATCCACCGCGGCCGCGCTTGACGGTATGCGGGGATTCGACGTCGCGACCGTTTTCGTGACGGTGCCGTCCGATCGGCAGCTCGTTCGCCATCCCGGGATCGTGGTGCACCGCAGCACCCAACTGACGTCGACCGACGTGCATCCGGTCCGTATTCCTCCGCGGACGCGGCTTGCCCGGTCGGTCGTGGACGCGGCGAGCTGGGCGGCACGGGACGACGACGCGCGAGCGGTACTTGCGGCGTCGGTGCAGCAGCGGCTGGTTACTGTTAGTGATCTGTGGGACGTGGCGCACCGGCGTGGGCGCATTTGGCGGCGCCGTCTGATCATTGATACATTGGCTGATCTTGATGTTGGTGCGGAGTCGGTGGCGGAAATGCTGTATCGGCGTATCGAATGTCGTTACGGTCTGCCGTCGAGCCACTGCCAGTTCAAAGTCGATCTTGGTGGCAGACGGTATCTCGACGTCTGGTACGAGCCGTGGCGGGTCTGGGTGGAGATCGACGGGGCCGCGCACCAGGAGGTGCGGCAGTGGTGGGACGACCTGGCCCGTCAGAATCTCGGCGTGCTTCAGGACCGCCTGATCCTGCGTTTCCCGACTTGGCGGCTGCGGGAACGTCCCGATCTTGTTGCCGCGCAGGTCACCGATGCCCTGCGCCAACGAGGATGGGACGGTGACCGCCGCCAACGGACGCCCGCATCCCACATCGGGCCGGGCGGAGACAACACGGGGCCCAACGATGTGAATGCAGTGCTGTGACAGCAGCAGCAGATTCACATCGTTCGGGCGAACGTCGCCAGTGGAGGGCGCAGGGCAGGGCGCGTTTGTGGATATTGGGTGGTGGTATTGGGGCAAGGCCGCTGGGCGGTGATGAGGTAGCGAAGGGGCGTCTGATGGGCTGCCGTGCCTTCGTCAGTCCGGGGCAGCCTTTGTGTGCCCGGGTACACGGGCCGTTCGGTCGGCCCAGCGGGGCTGCCCCGCTGGCTTCAGGACCGCTCGGCGGCGCCACCGGGCCTAGATGCTGTGGGGGCATGGCCGTACCGCTGGGCGGGCCTGGTGGTAGCGGCCTGCCCAGCGGTACGGCTTGTGGTCAGTGCTGCTTGTGCTCAGTGGTAGCTGTAGCTCAGTGGTAGCTGTGTTCGACGGTGGGGAAGGTGCCGCCGCGGACCTCCTCGGTGAAGCGCAGCGCCGCGTCGGCGAGGGTGGAGCGCAGATCGGCATAGTGCTTGACGAACCGGGCGTGCGCGTCGGAAAGGCCGGCCATGTCCTGCCAGACCAGAACCTGCGCGTCGCAGTCCGGGCCGGCCCCGATACCGACGACCGGGATGGTCAGTTCCTTGCTCACCCGGGCGGCGAGATCGGACGGGACCACCTCGAGCACGACGGCGAACGCCCCGGCTGCCTCCAGCGCGAGCGCGTCGGCGAGCAGGGCGTCACCGGCGTGGCCGCGGCCCTGCACCCGGTAGCCGCCGAGGACGTTCACGCTCTGCGGGGTCAGCCCGAGGTGGGCCATGACCGGGATACCGGCCGCCACCAGCGCGGCGACCTGCGGGACCACCCGGGCGCCCCCTTCGAGCTTGACCGCCTGGGCGCCGCCGTCCTTCATGAAACGCGCCGCGTTGTCGATCGCCTGCTCCACCGACCTCTGGTAAGAGCCGAAGGGCAGGTCCGCGACGACCAGTGCGTGGGTGGTTCCGCGGACGACCGCGCGCACCAGCGGCAGCATCTCCTCCACCGTCACCGGCACGGTGGTCTCATAGCCGTAGACGACGTTGGCCGCTGAGTCGCCGACGAGCAGCACCGGCACGCCCACGTCGTCGAAGATGCGGGCGGTGGTCGCGTCGTAGGCGGTGAGCATCGCCCACTTCTCCCCGCGGTCCTTGGCCGCCTGGAGTTCCCGGACGGTGGTCCGGCCGCGGCGGGCCGCGCCGCCACGGGCCGCGGCCGCCGGTCCTGATCCTGCCGCCGGGGTGCCCGGTGCCGTCGACGCGCCGTACAGCGTCGTCGCTTCCCCGGCCGCGGCGGCGGGCGAGGCGGAACAGACTTCTGCTGTCCTGTTCATACGATCTCCTGTTGGTCCGTCCGTCCGTCCGTCCGGGCGCTGGCGCGTCCCGGCGTCCCCTCCATGCTGCCACCGCCGTGGAAACAGATGCGTCGTGGCCTGGCTCACCGTAGGCTTCGATCTTGGATGCGGGGGGCGCCGCCTGACGGTCGGGACACAACTTCGACGGACGGGATCCATGGGGCACAGCAGGCACTACAGAGATGGGCGGCGGTGGCCGCGGATGAACGGGCACACCGCGCCGGACGCGCTGCCAAACGCACTGCTGAATGCGGGGACGAATCCGGTGCCGGGCCTGACGGGACGCCCGTCACGGCATCTGTCACGGTATCCGACATGGCGTCGACGACGGCCCTCGCCGCCGCTCTCGCCATCGCTGCCGGCACAGCCCTCGACAGGGCCCGGGGCATGTCTGCCCTGGCCCGCGAGACGGCCCGCGAGGTGGCCTCCGGCATGGGGCTCGACCGGGTGTACCCGGGCCGGCCGTCCGCGGGCCGGGGCCGCGGCGGAGCGTCCGTCGTGACGATGTCGAGCGGACGCGCGTCCGGGCCGGCGCGATCGGCGGCCAGCGAGCAGCACCATCCCCCTGCCGACCGGCGCGGGCCCGGGCCGGCGCGGCCGGCGCAGCCACCGATGCGCACGCCGGGACGCCCACGCGACACCCGCCGGGACGAAGCGATCATCAGCGCGACCCTGCACACGCTCGCCGACTACGGGTTCGCCGGGCTGTCGATGGAGGCGGTCGCGGCGCGGGCCGGGGTTGGCAAGGCAACGGTCTACCGGCGGTGGCCGACCAAGGACGCCCTGGTCGTCGAGGCGCTGGGCACTCTTGCCGATCTCTCGGGCGGGGCGCAGACCGGGTCGCTGCGCGACGATCTCGTCGCCTGGCTGAACACCGTGCGCAAGCACAGCATCCAGACGCTGGCCGGCCGCATCATGCCCAGACTGCTGGCCGAGAAGGAGGAGCACCCCGACCTGTTCGAGGCCTACCGCAGACGGGTCATGGCCCCGGCGCGGGACAGGGTGGCCGCCCTGCTGCGCGGCGGCATCGTCTCGGGGGAACTGAGCCCGGACATCGACATCGAAATGATCATCGATATGCTGATCGGCTCCGTCGCCTACTGGCAGTATGCCGGGCATTCGCGTGACGTCACCGGTTCCCGGATCACCGGTGTGGTCGACACGGTCCTGCGCGGGATCCTCCAGTGCTCCGGATCCGACACGGCCGGGATGCCAGCGGCAGGTTGACCCGCCGTCCGACCGGACGCGCGGTGGGCTGCGGACGGCGGGCGAATGCCGTCCGGGTGCCGCCCGGGGACGGCGCTGTCCGGAGGCTGCTCAGCGATGGCCGTCGCCAGGGCAGTGCCAGTCCGGGGACGGTGCTGAGCCCGGGGCGGGATGCCGCCAGAGGATGACGTGGCCGGGGCGCGGCGCCGCCTCGGAGCGCGGTCAGGGGGTGACCCTGTCAGGGGGTGACGCTGTCGGGGCGCGGCGACGGTTCGACGGCGGGCGGCGAGCCCGTCCGCTCGCGCCAGTGGGAGGTGATCGGCAGTCGGCGGTCACGGCCGAACGCCTTCGAGGTCACCTTGGGCCCCGGGGGGTTCTGCCGCCGCTTGTACTCGGCGAGGTCCGCCAGGCGGATGACCCGCTCCACGGTGTCGGGGTCGTGACCCGCGGTGATCAGTTCGGTGCGGCCCTGGTCCCGTTCGACGTAGTCGTCGAGGACCGCGTCCAGCGTGGAGTAGTCGGGCAGCCGGTCCGAGTCGAGCTGCCCGGGGGCGAGTTCGGCGGACGGCGGCTTGACGATGATCTCTTCGGGGATGGGTGGGGCCTCGCCGTCGCGCGGCGCCTGCGCGTTGCGCCAGCGGGCGAGCTCCCAGACCAGGGTCTTGGGCACGTCCTTGATCGGGGCGAAGCCGCCGGCGCTGTCGCCGTAGAGCGTGGAGAACCCGGTGGCGAGCTCGCTCTTGTTACCCGTGGTGAGAACAAGATGGCCATGGGCGTTCGACAGCGCCATCAGCAGCGTCCCGCGGACCCGGGCCTGCAGGTTCTCGGCGGCCAGACCGGCAAGGCCGCCGGTGCCGGCCAGCGCGTCGTGGAAGGCGTCTACCACGGGCTGGATCGGGACCACGGTGTGCGTGACGCCGGTGCGCCGGGCCAGCTCCGCGGCGTCGGCCACGGAACCGGCCGAGGAGTGCACCGACGGCATCGCGACCGTGTGTACCCGGGCCGCGCCGAGGGCGTCCACGGCGATCGTGGCGACCAACGCCGAGTCGATACCGCCGGAGAGTCCGAGGACGACCGAGGCGAACCCGTTCTTGCGGACGTAGTCACGGGTGCCGGTGACCACGGCGGCGTAGAGCTCTGCGGCGGAGTCCAGCCGCTGGGCCACCGTGGGCTCACGCGCCTCGAAGGGGGAGACGGGCTCGTCGGCCAGCACGACGCGGGACACGGCGATCGTGGTGCCGTCGCCCGCGTCCACCGGACCGGTGACGACAGGGCCGGCCACCGGCGCGCCGGCCACCAGCGCGCCGGCCGGCAGGTCGAGGTCGACGGTCAGCAGTGTCTCGGTGAACTGCTCGGCGCGGGCGAGCGTGCGGCCGTCGGCGTCCACCACCAGCGACCCGCCGTCGAAGACGAGCTCGTCCTGGCCACCGACGAGGTTGACGTACGCGAGCGCGGCGCCGGCCTCCCGCGCCCGGGCGGCGGCCAGCTCGTCGCGCTGGAAGGCCTTCCCCCGCTCGTACGGTGATCCGTTGATGCACACCAGCAGGCCCACGGCGGCGGCCCGGGCGACCGCGACGGGCCCGCCGTCCTGCCAGAGGTCCTCGCAGATCGTCAGCCCGACGTCCACCCCGTGCAGGCGCAGGACCGGGAAGTCGTAGCCGGGCACGAAGTAACGGAACTCGTCGAACACGCCGTAGTTGGGCAGATGGTGCTTGGCGTACCGGGCCGCGACCTCGCCGCGCCACAGCACCGCGGCCGCGTTCTGCGGCTCGCCGGCGGGCCGGCCCAGCCGCGGCGTGGGGTTGCGGGAGCTGTCGAGATAGCCGACGACGACGGCCAGCTCGCCGGCGCCCTCGTCGGCCAGCCGGCGGGCGAGCCGGTCGACGGCCGCGCGGGAGGCCTGCGCGAACGAGCGGCGCAGCACGAGGTCCTCGGCCGGATAGCCGGTGAGCGTCATCTCCGGGAAGGCCACCAGGTGCGCGCCGGCGCGCACCGCCCGTCCCGCCCAGGCGCTCACCAGGTCCGCGTTCGCCGCGAGATCGCCGACGGTGGTGTCGACCTGGGCAAGCGCGACGCGCAACTGGGTCATGAATCGAAGCCTAGTGACCCGGGGAGCCCGGCCGCGCCGACGCGGAAAACGATGATCGCGCCGTCTTCGGCCCGGGAGGGGCCGATCCGAACCTGGCCGTGACGATATGTCACCGGCCTGGTTGTCGGGATGCCGCGCCGGGACGTTCGGGCAGGCCAGTCGCTATGGTCGGCTGGGAGCTATCCGACCGGCGCTCTTTGGACCACCTGCCCGCCCGCGACGGCGAGCCGACATCGTTCCAGCCCTCTCCAGTGCGGAGGCTGCCATGGACAAGCAACAGGAGTTCGTCCTACGAACCCTCGAGGAACGCGACATCCGGTTCATCCGGTTGTGGTTCACCGACGTCCTGGGCGTGCTGAAGTCCGTCGAGATCGCGCCGGCCGAGCTGGAGGGGGCGCTCGCCGAGGGCATCGGGTTCGACGGGTCGTCCATCGAGGGCTTCGCCCGGGTCCACGAGGCGGACATGCTCGTCAAGCCGGATCCGTCGACCTTCCAGGTGCTGCCCTGGCGTGGGGACAGCCCGGTGACCGCGCGGATGTTCTGCGATCTCGTCATGCCGGGTGGCGCGCCGTCCCCGGCGGATTCCCGCTGGGTCCTGCGGCGGACGCTGGCCACCGCCGCGGAGGCCGGTTTCACCTTCTACACCCATCCCGAGATCGAGTTCTTCCTGCTGCGGCAGCCGCCGCAGCGCGGCGCGCCGGTGCCGCCGCCGGTCGACGACTCCGGGTATTTCGACCTCACGCCGAACGACATCAGCCACGATTTCCGGCAGCAGGCCATCGGGGTGCTCGAACGGCTGGGTATTTCCGTCGAGTTCAGCCACCACGAGGTGGCGCCCGGCCAGCAGGAGATCGACCTGCGGTACGCCGACGCCCTGACCATTGCCGACAATATCATGACATTTCGTCAGGTGGTGAAGGAGGTCGCGCTGCGGCAGGGTGTCTACGCGACATTCATGCCGAAGCCGTACAGCGACCAGGCCGGGTCGGGTATGCACACCCACCTCAGCCTTTTCGAAGGTGACCGGAACGCCTTCTACGACCCGACCGACCCCTATCATCTCTCCAAGGTCGCACAGGCCTTCATTGCCGGTCTGCTCGTCCACGCGGCCGAGATAACCGCGGTGACCAACCAGTGGGTGAACTCCTACAAACGAATTGTCGGCGACCAGCGTGCCGGCGAGGTGCTGGAGGCGCCCGCCTATGTGTGCTGGGGGCACAACAACCGTTCCGCCCTGGTGCGGATACCGCTGCACAAGCCGAACAAGCCGAACGCGACCCGGATCGAGTTCCGGTCGCCGGACAGCGCCTGCAATCCCTATCTGGCGTTCGCGCTGATACTCGCCGCGGGCCTGCGGGGCATCCAGGAGGGGTACGAGCTGCCGCCGCCGGCGGCTGACGACGTGTGGACCCTGACCGAGCCGCAGCGCAACGAGCGGGGCATCCGGGCGCTGCCCGGCACACTGGAGGAGGCGATCGCGACCATGGAGCGGTCGGAGATGGTGCGCGACACGCTCGGCGCCGACCTCTTCGAGTTCTTCCTGCGGAACAAACGGGCCGAGTGGGCCGAGTACCGTCGCCAGGTCACGCCGTTCGAGATCGACCGGTACCTGCCCATCCTGTGATCGGCCCCGTCCGGTGGCCGGGACCCGTTCTGTGACCGGCCGTTCCGTCGGGTGAGCCGGCCGCGCGGGGTGGTGGGGAAGTCGGGAGCGGGACGCGGCCGTCCGTCCCGCATCCGTGCCGGGAAGGTCCGCCGCCCGAATCCGGTCCGCTGGAAAGGTGATATCGGGTGGACGATGGCCGGTTTTCGAGAAATACCGTGAAACGATTTACCTGAATCCGGATCCGCCCCCATGGCGACTGGAAGTGGCCGGTTGCTTGCGCTCCGCCGTCCTGGCCTCTAAAGTCCAGTCCCGATGGACCGCAAAAGCGGCCTGTGGCGACCTGGTCGGCGGTATGCGGCGAACTGTGTCGGCCATGCGGCCGTGCTTCCGGGCCCGTCGTCCACCGGGCGCGGTCGCCTGCGGTTCATCACATATGAAAAAAATATGTGAAGAAGAAACATGAAGTAGTCGCGGAACAGGTCCGCGGAACGACGCGCAGGCCCGAGAGAAACAGTCGCGCGGACAGGTACGACCATCACTGGCCGTTCAGCGGACGATGGCATCCGAAAGGGAAACGAACAATGACGACTACAACTGGCCTGGACGCCGCCGAGCTGGCGGCGGAACACGCCGAGCTGCTTCCGGAGCGTTCGGCGATGGCCGTCTGGGACTACACCGATCTCGGCTGGAGCGGCGGGTTCTTCGGCGGTCTCTTCGCCGTGACGGCCGACTTCGTCGGCGGCGCCTTCTTCGTCCAGCTCTGACGGGACGTCGGGCCGGTGGCCGAGCAGTGGCTTTCCGGTAGGCCGACGGCGGCGCGGTCCTTTTCTCCCACGCTCCGCCGTCGGCCGGCCCGGTGACGGCGCAGCCGGCCGCCGCCGATGCCCCGGCGGTGGCCGACACCCTGGTGGCCACC
>NZ_CAAAFS010000264.1:0-6032 GCF_900634755.1 Protofrankia symbiont of Coriaria myrtifolia | reverse complement strand
ACTGCCCCGGCGGTGGCCGTACCCCAGCGCCCGGTCGCCGCCGGGGGGTTGCGGATGCTCGGCGAGTTCACCGGGTCGGGCCTGCGCGGCCAGGTCTTCCTGGCCCGTCGGCGGGACGGCCAGGTCATCACGCTCACCGGTCTGCTGCGGCACATCGTCGACGCCGCGGACGGCAGCCGCGACATCCCCGCGATCGCGCGGCGGGTCCGGGCGGTCAGCGGGCGCGCGGTCAGCGCGGACGACGTCGTGTACCTGCTGGCGACGAAACTGATCCCCCTCGGAGTGATCGCGGACGGTCACGGGGCCACCGCGACCCCCCGAGCGACCCCGCTGCTGGGACTCGCCGGCCGTCGCACGCTTGTGCCGGAACCGGCCGTGGACACGCTCGCGCGCCTGCTCGCGCCGCTGTTCCGGCCGGTGGTCGTAACCGGCGTCCTGGCCGCCCTGGTCATCGTGGACGCCTGGCTGTTCACCTCGCTGTTCACCTCGGCCGGTGCCGGCACCGGCATCGGCGCTGATTCCGGTGTCGACGCGCGGATACATCACGTGCTGGCCAGCCCGGCGCTCATCCTCACGGTTCTCGGCGGCACGCTCGCGTCCATGATCTTCCACGAGTGTGGCCATGCCGCCGCCTGCCACTACGGAGGCGGCCGGCCGGGGGTGATCGGATGCGGCATCTACCTGCTGTGGCCGGCCCTGTACACCGACGTCACCGACGCCTACCGGCTGGACCGCGCCGGCCGGCTGCGCACCGACCTCGGCGGGGTGTACTTCAACGCGATCGTCATCGTCGGCCTCGGGACCGCCTACGCGATCAGCGGCGCGGACACGCTTGCCGTCATCGTCCTGCTCGTCCACCTGGAGGCGTTCCAGCAGCTCGTACCGGTGGTCCGGCTGGACGGGTACTACATTCTGAGCGATCTCGCAGGGGTCCCGGACCTGTTCGCCAGGATCGGGCCGGTGCTGTCCACCCGGCTGTACCAGGCGCGTGAGCGCTGCCGGCGGTGGGCGCACACCGAGGGAGGACGGCACCGACGCCGCGGCCGTCACCATGACCGGATCCGCAGCCTGACCCGTGGCCGTGCTCGGAGCCAGAGCCGGCAGCGGGGCAGCGGTCAGGCCCCGGATCCGCGGGTGGCGGCGCTCACCCACCGGGCGCAACGGACGATCACGGTATGGGTGCTGGTCGTGGCGCCGCTGCTGGCCACCAACCTCGTCCTCATCATCATGATCGCTCCGAGCGTGGTCGCCCGGTGCGTGGACGCGGTGCGGGACCGGGCCGGGCTCGTCGCGCACGCCGCCGGGGCGGGGCAGCCGGCAGCCATGATCGCGGATGCGCTGGGCGTCGTCGTCCTCGTGCTCCCGGCGGTCGGCATCGTCTTCCTGCTGTCGCGGCTGGCCGGCGCGGGTGTTCGGGCGGCGGTCGCCATCGGGCGAGGCGGCCCGGGGCGTGCGCTGGCCGCCGGCCTCGGCATGATCGTCGTGATCGGGGCCGTCCTGACGTCCTGGCTGCGCTGAGCGGACGCCCCGAGACCGGGGCGCCGGCAGGGCAACCTGGGGCCAGGATGGACGGGTGGGCGACGTTTCCCGGACCGGGGTGGCACGGGTGCCCGGCGACCTCGGCAGCATCGGCAGCACACACCCGCGGGGCAGCTCCGTGCAGGCGCAACTGGCCCGGATGGGCTTCACCAACGTGGACAGGTTCGCCGTCACGGTCCGCCGGCTCGGCCTGGTCGACCACGACGACGAGCGTCCGTCCGGTGCCGCCGGTGCCGCCGGTGCCGCCACGCCGTCCGGCGATCTTTACGACAACGCCCTGCTGGCGGAACTCGCCAGGGCCGCCAATCCCGACCTCGCGCTCGCGGCGCTCGAACGGATCGTGGAGACCGCGCCAGCCGATGTCGGACGTGACCTGCTCACCGTCCTGGGCACCCGGCCCGGCCTGCGCACCCGGCTGGTGGCGGTGCTCGGGGCGAGCGCCGCCCTCGGCGACCATCTGGTCCGGCATCCCACCGACTGGCGGGTGCTCGCCGACGACGACCTGATGCGGACGCCACCGGACGCCGACCTGACGCGGGCGCGGCTGCTGCGCGCGGTCGGGGCGGGCCCGGACATGCCGCTGCCCCGGGCCGCCGGCGACAGCACCGAGGTCCTCGACGCGTTACGGGTCGCCTACCGCCGATCCCTCATGATCCTGGCTGCGCGCGACCTGACCGGCGCGGTGTCCCTCGACGACGCCACCGCGGAGCTGGCCGACCTGGCGGCGGCCGCGCTGGACGCGGCGCTCGCGGTCGCGCGCTCGGCGCTGTCACCGTCGGCGCCGCCGGCCCGACTGGCAGTCGTCGGCATGGGCAAGTGCGGCGGCCGGGAGCTGAACTACGTCAGCGACGTCGACGTGCTGTTCGTGGCCGAGCCCGGTGACGACGGCCGGCCGGCCACGACCAGCGCCGCGCGGACCGCCGCGCTGGGCACGGCGACATCCCTGGCCGTGGGCATGGTCCGGGCCTGCGGGGCGGTCACCGGCGAGGGGACGCTGTTCCAGGTCGACGTGGGGCTACGGCCGGAGGGGCGCGACGGCCCGCTGGTGCGGACCCTGGCCAGCCACGACGCCTACTACCGGCGCTGGGCGCGGACCTGGGAGTTCCAGGCGCTGCTGAAGGCCCGCCCGATCGCCGGCGACCGGGAGGTGGGAGAACAGCTGTGCGCCGCGGTGCGGCCGCTGGTCTGGTCGGCGGCCTCCCGGCCCGGTTTCGTCGCCGACGTGCGCGCGATGCGCCGCCGGGTGGAACGCTCCCTGCCCAGAGCGGACGCCGACCGTGATCTCAAGCTCGGCCCCGGCGGGCTGCGCGACGTCGAGTTCGCCGTCCAGTTGCTCCAGCTGGTGCACGGCCGGGCCGACCCGACGCTGCGTGCCGTCTCGACGCTGCCCGCGCTCGACGCGCTCGCCCGCGGCGGCTATGTGGGACGCCGGGACGCCGCCGGCCTCGCCGACGCCTACCGCTTCCTGCGCGGTACCGAGCACCGCCTGCAGCTGCAGCGCCTGCGCCGGGTGCACACCCTGCCCCGGGACCCGGCCGAGATGCGCTGGCTGGCCCGTTCCCTCGGGTTCGCCACCGCCGAGCGGATGGAGGCCGAGCACGCCCGGGTCGCCCGGTTCGTCCGCCGGCTGCACGAGCGGTTGTTCTACCAGCCGCTGCTGGAGGCGGTGGCCAGGCTGTCCGCGGAGGAGGTCCGGCTGACACCGGCGGAGGCCCGCGACCGGCTGGCCGCCCTGGGCTTCGCCGACACGGGGCGTGCGCTGCGTCACATCGAGGCGCTGACCAGCGGTGTCAGCCGGACCGCGACGATCCAGCGCCGCCTGCTGCCGGCGATGCTGCACTGGTTCGCTGACGCCGCCGATCCCGACGCCGGCCTGCTCGCTTACCGCCGGGTCAGCGAGGCGCTCGGGCACACCCCCTGGTACCTGCGGCTGCTGCGGGACGAGGGCGGCGCGGCCGAGCGGCTGGCCCGCCTGTTGGCGGCGAGCACCTACGTCGCGGACCTGATGCAGCACGCCCCGGAGTCGGTGCGGCTGCTGCGCACCATCGACGACCTGCGGCCCAGCGGCCGCGAGCAGCTCGTCCGGGTGCTGATCGCGATCGCCCGCCGCAACCCGGCCCGGGAGCAGGCGGTCGGACGGGCCCGCGCGGTGCGCCGGGTCGAACTGGTCCGGGTGGCCTGCGCGGACCTGCTCGGGCTGCTCGACGTCGCCGCGGTGGGCCAGGCCCTGTCGGACGCCGCCGCCGCGACGATCGAGGCGGCCCTGTTCGTCGCGCAACGCCGCTTCGAGCAGGAGACCGGCCGGCCGCTCCCGGTGCGGATCGCTGTGATCGCGATGGGCCGGCTCGGCGGGGAGGAGCTGTCCTACGGCAGTGACGCGGACGTCGTGTTCGTCCACGAGCCGGTGGACGACAGCAGAGGTTCGCTCACGGACAGTGAAGTCGCTGCCGCGGCGGGGTCGGTGGTGGCCGAACTGCTGCGGCTGCTGGCCCTGCCGGCTGGCGCCGACCCGCCGCTCGTCCTGGACGCGCAGCTGCGCCCGGAGGGGCGGGCCGGGCCGATGACCCGCACCCTCGCCAGCTACGCCGCCTACTTCAACCGCTGGTCGCAGGGCTGGGAGGCACAGGCGCTGCTGCGGGCGCGCCCGGTCGCGGGGGATGCCGCCCTCGGTGAGAGGTTCTGCGCGTGGGTGGACGGGATCCGCTATCCGCCGGCGCTGCGGCCCGGTGTGGTCGCCGAGCTCGTCCGGTTACGCGGCCGGATGGAGGCGGAACGTATCCCCTCGGGCGTGGACCACACCCTGCACCTCAAGCTCGGCCCGGGTGGTCTCGCCGACGTGGAGTGGGCCGTGCAGGTGCTGCAGCTGCGGCACGCCCACCGGGTGCCCGCGCTGCGTACGACGTCCACGCTCGCGGGGCTGCGCGCGGCGGTCTCGGCCGGGCTGCTCGACCCGGCCGAGGCCGCGACGCTCACGCAGGCGTGGACCACGGCGTCCCGCATCCGTAACGCGATCATGCTGGCCCGGGGGCGTCCCGGGGACGTGCTGCCCCGTCAGCCGCGGGCGTTGGCCCAGGTCGCCGGCGCGCTGGGCCGTCCGGCGGACCAGACCGAGACGCTGATGGGCGACTACCGGCGCGGTGGCGCGCACGCTCGCGCGGTGGTGGAAGCGGTGTTCGCCCGCGAACTGGACAACGGCTACCCGGCCGGCGCGGACGGGTAGCCGTCGGTTGCTACGGGCTGTTATGGGGCTGCTGTAAGGCTGCTACAAGGCTGCTGTGAAGCTGCTGTAGCAGCTCAGACGGTGACGACCGCGTTCAGCGACTCCTTCTGGCCCGGGATGGCCAGGGACGGCCTGGTGCCCGCCAGCGCACTGCAGCAGGTGTCGACGATCAGGCCGGTGACCAGGTAGGGGTCCATGTTGGCGTTGGGCCGGCGGTCCTCGATCCAGCCCTTCTTGGCCTTCTCCACCGCCCACGGGATGCGGACCGACGCGCCGCGGTCGGAAGCACCCCAGGAGAACCTGTCGTACGGGGCGGTCTCGTGCTGACCGGTCAGCCGCTGCTCGATCCCGTCCCCGTAGTTCTTCACGTGCTCCAGGACGCGGGTGCCCAGTGCTTCACACACGGTAACAATGGCGTCCCAGCTTTCCATGGTGGCCCTGGTGGAGAAGTTGGTGTGCGCGCCCGCACCGTTCCAGTCGCCGGGAATCGGTTTCGCCGCGAACGACACGGTGACGTCGAAATCCTCGGCGATCCGGTGCAGCAGCCAGCGGCCGACCCATATCTGGTCACCGATGGCGGGCGGCGGGAGCACGCCGATCTGGAACTCCCACTGGGCCATCATGACCTCCGCATTGGTGCCCTCGATGGCGAGGCCCGCGTCGAGGCACGCCTGCGTGTGTCTCTCGACAATCGCACGGCCGACCATCTTCTCGCCGCCGACACCGCAGTAGTAGGGACCCTGGGGGGCCGGATAGCCCACCTCGGGCCAGCCCAACGGCCGGCCCTGCTGGAAAAAGGTGTATTCCTGTTCGATACCGAACAGCGGCTGCTGGTCGGCGTACTTCTCGTAGGCCTGGCGGCAGAACGCGCGGGTGTTGGTCGGGTGCGGGGTGAAATCGGTCAGTTCGACCTCGCACAGCACCAGGACGTTCTTCCCGCCGCGCAGGGGATCCGGACAGGTGAACACGGGCCGCAGGACGCAGTCCGAGTTGGATCCCGGCGCCTGATTTGTGCTCGAGCCGTCGAAGCCCCAGATGTCCGGTTCCTTGCCGTCGGCAACGATACGGGTTTTGCTCCGCATCAGGGGCTCCGGCCTGGTGCCGTCGATCCAGATGTACTCGGCCTGGTAACTCACTCATACTCCCCGTGGTTGGCATGGCACGTAGCGGAGTTTCTCGTCGCGCACCTGCGGATTGTTCCGACCCGGGCCGCGGGTGCCAGGAGGGTCCGTCCGGATCTTCGCCGGGTCCGGTTTCCACGCCGTTCCACCAC
>NZ_CAAAFS010000263.1:0-3782 GCF_900634755.1 Protofrankia symbiont of Coriaria myrtifolia | reverse complement strand
AAGCACGTATTTCCGGTCAATTTATTTTCCCGGGTGTTCCGGAACTGTTCTCAGCCATCCGGACGACCGGCGACGACACGACCATGCCCACGTCCCGCCGCCGGTGTTCCGACCATGTTTGTTTTGTTTGTTCTTCGCCGCTCCGACCGCCGCGGTCCGGCCGGCCCGGCCGCGGCGGCGGGCGGTCGAATCACCGGACGGGCGGAGCGGGCGCGGGATGTTCCCGCCGCCGGCCCCGCCCGTCGGATGTCCCGTCGGACGTCTGGTCGGTCGTCCGGTCGAACGTTCGCCAGATGTTCGTCAGACGTCCGTCAGATGTCGTAGTAGAGCTGGAACTCGTACGGATGCGGCCGGAGCCGGATCGCGTCGACCTCGTTCTTGCGCTTGTAGTCGATCCACGTCTCGATCAGGTCGGGGGTGAAGACGTTCCCCTCGGTCAGGAACTCGTGGTCGGCCTCGAGCGCGTCGAGTACCTTCTCCAGCGATCCGGGCACCTGCGGCACAGCGGCCAGCTCGTCCGGGGGAAGGTCGTAGAGGTCCTTGTCGATCGGGTCCGGCGGCTCGATCTTGTTACGGATCCCGTCCACGCCGGCCATCAACATCGCGGCGAAGGCCAGGTACGGGTTGCAGCTCGGGTCGGGGACCCGGAACTCGATCCGCTTCGCCTTGGGCGAGACGCCGCTGAGCGGTATGCGGCAGCTGGCCGAACGGTTACGCGCCGAATAGACCAGGTTGACCGGTGCCTCATAGCCCGGCACCAGCCGTCGGTAGGAGTTCGTGGTCGGATTGGTGAACGCCAGCAGCGCCGGCGCGTGGTGCAACAGCCCACCGATGTAGAAGCGGGCGAGCTCCGACAGGCCACCGTAGCCGCTCTCGCTGTAGAACAGCGGCTCGTCACCCTGCCACAGGCTCTGGTGGACGTGCATCCCCGAGCCGTTGTCCTCGAAGAGCGGCTTCGGCATGAAGGTCACGGTCTTGCCACGGGCGACCGCGACATTACGAATGATGTACTTGTAGAGCATCAGGTTGTCGGCGGTCCGCAGCAGAGTGTCGTAACGAATGTCTATCTCCGCCTGCCCGGCGGTGCCCACCTCGTGATGCTGCATCTCGACGGTGACCCCGGCCCTTATCAGGGTCCGGGTCATCTCCGAGCGCAGGTCGGTGAAGTGGTCGGTCGGCGGAACCGGGAAATAACCCCCCTTGAACCTGGGCTTGTAGCCGAGGTTCCCACCCTCCTCCTTACGGGCGGTGTTCCAGGCCGCCTCGACGGAGTCCACGGCGTGCAGGGAGCCATATGGATTGTAGTCGTAGCGTACGTCGTCAAATATGTAGAACTCCGCCTCCGGGCCGAAGTAGGCGGTGTCCGCGAAACCGGTGCCCCGCAGGTAGGCCTCGGCCTTCCTCGCGGTGTTGCGCGGGTCCCGGGAGTACTCCTCCCGAGTGATCGGGTCATGGATGAAGAAGGTTATCGCGAGCGTCGGGTGCTCACGGAACGGATCGACGAAGGCCGTGGTCGGATCCGGTAGCAGCAGCATGTCGGACTCGTGGATCGCCTGGAACCCGCGTATCGAGGACCCGTCGAACATCAGGCCGTCGGTGAACACCGACGCGGAGAAGACCTCGACCGGGATCGTAAAGTGCTGCAGAATCCCAGGAAGGTCACAGAAGCGAACGTCGACGAATTCGATGTTCTGGTCCGCGATGTAGCGAAGTACGTCCTCGGCGTTTGTGAACATCCACCCTCCAAGGGAGCTTCATGGCCGTGTGGATAGGAAGGATACGCCATGCCCCGATGCGGACCGTAACGCCGCATGGTTCCGCAAACATGACGAAGTCGTTTCGCGACTGTAACACAGCAGGAAATTGTTACTCTGGGCGACTGGATTTTCGGGGCGGTCGCCGGGAGCGGGACCGGGCATAGGCTTACGCCGTGGGACGCGCACTCGGAAACTGGCTGGAAGGTTCGCAACTTCCCCGGGACACCCCGCCCGGCGTCCGCCTCGGCCTGCCGGCGGACGGTCCCGGCTCGGCGGTCGGCGCTGGTCCCCGGCTGGCCGCGTTCGCGGTGGACGCCATCATCGCCAACCTGCTGGTCGGCGTCCCGGTGCTGTTCGGGCTGCGGTATTCCGTCAACGCCCGGGGGCTCGCCGTCTACCTCGCCTTCCTGCTGGAGGAGTTCATCCTGATCGCGGTCAACGGGCAGACCATCGGGATGCGCATGCTCGGTGTCCGGGTCATCCGGGTACGCGACCACCGCCCGGCGGGATGGTTCTGGAGCGCGGTCCGTACCGTGCTGCTGGCCCTGGCCGTACCGGCCTTCATCTGGGACCGGGACCTGCGCGGCACCCACGACCGCGCGGCCGGCACTGTGGTCATCCGCGACCCCGCCCGCGCCACCTCCGGCCATCCCGCCTCCGGCCGGAACGGAGCCGAGCGTACCCCCGGCCGGGGCGGAGCCGACCGCCCCGCTCCCGGGCAGCGCAGGCCCGCCCAGCGCAAGCCCGGACGTCCCGACCCCGCACAGCCCAGGCCCAGGCGTCGTCCCGACCCCGGAGCGCAAAGGCCCACACATCGACCCGCGGAGTAAACGCATCGGCCCGTGGGACGAACCGGCTGACGTCGCCCTCGTCCGGATTCGGACGAACGCCCCCACGCCCGCTCCCGCGGAGCGGACTCTCCAGCGATGGGACCTGCCCCAGGGCAGGATCTCCCATGCCCACTCTCGCGGAGCGGGCCCCGCGGCTCCTCACATGAGCCGATCTTCGCGTACGGGCCCGGCATGCGGCGGCCTCCCACCCGCAGTCCCGGGCGTACCTGCCACCCTCCCAGCCGTCCTGAGAACCCCCGAAGGACGTGAATGCGCTGCTGCTCTGACAGCAGCAAACTCACATCGTTCGTACGTGCCGTTCGGGACCGGTTCGTGCGGCGGGCTTGTTTTGCGGTGGTCGGGATGGTCGGGACAGTCGGGATGCGTAGGCGCTGGGTTGGCCGCGAGTGGTTCGGGTCTCGCTGGTACGAGGAGCCGTGGCTGAGGCAAGCTGACAGAATGTCCGACGTCACTTCCATTCCCGCCACGCATCGTGATCTGCTGGAGACGCCGAGCGCGGCCGCGTTCACGACCGTCGGCGCCGCCGGCTACCCGCAGACGACGGCCATCTGGTTCCTTCTCGACGGCGACGTGGTGCGCACGTCGCTGCACCGGTCGCGGCAGAAGTACCGCAACGTCGTCGACCACCCCCAGGCGACCCTCTTCCTGATCGATCCCACCAACCCGTTCCGCACCCTGGAGGTGCGTGGCGACGTCACGCTTGAGGACACCAGCGACACGTCGTTCCTGGAACGCCTGCTCGTGCACTACGGCCAGACGCTGGAGACGTTCCCGGCGCCAACCGACAACCGCGTCCTGCTGACGCTGACCCCGCGGCGCATCGTCGCCAACGGATAGCTCGCGGCCCGCGGGACGAACCTGGGACGCCCCGAAGGATGTGAATGCGGTGCTGCTCCGACAGCAGCGCATTCACATCCTTCGTGCTGTTTGGGATGGTTTGCGGGGTGGATTGTCCTGTGATGATCGCGGTGGCCCGGCCGCGGGCCGTCGCGCATCTGTGGCCCGGCGATCAGTGGTGGGCGGTGGCCCGGCGACGGCTCTGGAGAAGGAGCGCGTGGGGGAGGCCTGGGGTGAGGGTGGGAGTGCTTCTTGTTCGCGATCTCCGGGGGAGATTGCGAACCCCATGTGGCGGCCGGCCCTCGAGGTAGGGGTCCCCGAATTTTCGCCCAGGCGA
>NZ_CAAAFS010000262.1:0-5025 GCF_900634755.1 Protofrankia symbiont of Coriaria myrtifolia | reverse complement strand
CCTTGGGGATGGGCAGGGTTGGCGAGCTCACTGCCCGTAGCCGTCGTGCCAGGGGGTCCACCTCGCCGCGACGCAGGGTGCGGGGCAGCCGCATCAGCGTCAGCCGCAGTTTCGGCAGGGGCACCTCGCCGGGGCCGCTGCCGATCACGATGTCGTGGATGGGTGTCTCGCCGACCACCTTGCGGACGCGGCGGACCTCGGTGCCGAGCAGGTCGCGCTGGCCGCGTCCCCGACCTTCAGCAATGATCACCACGCCGGCGCGGCACACCACACGGTGTACGACGTCCTGGTTGCGGTTGACCGCCACGGCGGGGGTGAGCCGCCAGTCGCCGCGCATCCGTTCGATGATCCCGGCGGCGGCGCCGGGCTGGCCCTCCATCTCGGCGTACGCGGTCTTCTGGACCCGGCGGCTGAAGACGTTCACGGCGCCGAGCAGCCCCAGCACGATCCCGATCGGCAGCCACGTCCACAGCGGACCGACGACGAGCCCGAGCAGCACGCCGACGATCCCCACCGGGATCACCAGGCCGAGCAGCGACCACCACACCGCTCGCGGATCACGCTGCCGGGTGAGCCGGAACACCGTCCGCAGCTGCGTGAGGCGTCCAGCCCTGGCTGCCCTGCGCTCGGCCCCTTTCCTGCGTCCGCTTCCCGCCGTGGTCCCCGCGGCGGCGGGCGCCCTGCCGCCGGACCTGTTTGTGCGCGCCATGACCGCGAGCCTACGACCTGAATCGGGTACAGCTCGATCCGTGGTGCCCAGCGAGCTGGCGGGAGTCAACGTTCGGTCGCGATGGCCACCCGTCCCGCGGTCGGTGGCACGGCGCGTACGACCTTCCAGGAGGGCTCGCCGTGCCGGCCGGCACCCACCTGCAGGTCGGCGGCGGCACGCCAGGCGTTACGGCGTGCCGTCCGCTGTCCGCCGTGGGGGAGGAGGAGGAGAGTCAGTTCTTCGGCGGCGGTCAGTAGCGACTTCAGCAGGATCACGTAGATCTCCCAGGCCGGTCGGACGCGCTGTCGGTCACGATCTCGTTCTTGATCTGCTCGCTGCGCAGTGGTTACTGTCGAATGACACTAGTGCCGCCGCGACGTGCCCACCACCGCGGTTATTACTCTGCGTAGTTAAAGTGGCCAGGGGTGGGAATGCCCGCCTTGACACCTTCCGCGTCCGCGCAGCTGGCCGTGGAGCCGGCCGTGAGGCCGACCACGGGGCTGGTTGAAGGGCTCGTTGAAGGGCCGGTCGTGGGGCTGGGTGAAGCGGTGGTCTCGCTCCCGGCCCCGCTTCCGGCCAGGTCGCCGCGACGCTCGATCGCCTGCTGGTACATCCGGCCGGCGCGGTAGGACGAGCGCACCAGCGGGCCGGCGAGCACGCCGACGAACCCCATCCGCTCGGCCTGCGCGCGCAGCTCGACGAACTCCTCGGGACGCACCCAGCGCTCCACCGGATGGTGGCGGGGGCTGGGGCGCAGGTACTGGGTGATGGTCAGCAGCTCACAGCCGGCGGCGAGCAGGTCAGCCATGGCCGACAGGATCTCCGCGGGCTCCTCGCCGAGCCCCAGGATCAGGTTGGACTTGGTCACCAGGCCCGCGTCCCGGGCCCGCCGGAGCACCTCCAGCGACCGCTCGTAGCGGAACCCGGGCCGGATCCGCCGGAACACCCGCGGCACTGTCTCGATGTTGTGGGCCAGCACCTCGGGCGCCGCCCCGAAGACCTCGGCGAGCTGCTCCGGACGGGCGTGGAAGTCGGGGATGAGCAGTTCGACGCGGGTGCCCGGGCAGGACGTGTGGATCTCACGGACCGTCTGCGCGTACAGCCACGCCCCGCCGTCGGGCAGGTCGTCGCGGGCCACCCCGGTCACGGTCGCGTAGCGCAGGCCCATCGTCCGCACCGATTCGGCGACCCGGCGCGGCTCGTCGGCGTCGAAGGCGGCGGGGCGTCCCGAGTCGATCTGGCAGAAGTCGCACCGGCGGGTGCACACCTCGCCGCCGATGAGGAAGGTCGCCTCCCGGTCCTCCCAGCACTCGTAGATGTTCGGGCAGCCGGCCTCCTCACACACCGTGTGCAGGCCCTTGTCGTGAACGAGCCCCTTGATGTCGGAGTACTGCGGCCCGGTCCGCATCCGGGTGCGGATCCACGGCGGCTTGCGTTCGATCGGTGTGGCCGCGTTACGAACCTCCAGCCGCAGCATCTTCCGACCCTCGGGGGCCGGGGCCGCCACTGCGGTGCCAGTAACCGCGGTACTGGTCGGCGTGGCGCTGGTAACCGTGGTGTCGGTGGTCATCGGGCCAGCTCCGGCTCCCGTGCCAGCGGCACGCTGTCGGGTGCCGGCAGGTCGTCCGCGCCCGGCGTCGGCAGGTCGGTCACGGTCGGTGAGGTAGCGGTGAAGGCTGTCAGCGTCCCGACCATGTGGCGTTCCACGACGGGCAGAGCCTCCTCGACGGTCACGGCCCGGCCGAGCTCCCGGCTCAGGCTGCTCACTCCGGCGTCGGAGATGCCGCACGGGACGATCCTGGTGAAGGCGCCGAGGTCCGGACAGCAGTTGAGGGAAAAACCGTGGTAGGCGACCAGGTAGCGCACCCGGACGCCGATCGCCGCGAGCTTGCGCTCCCCGTCGGCGGTCCACACCCCGGTGCGCCCGGCCACCCGGACAGCCGGCACCCCGAACTCCGCGCAGATCGCGATCAGCGCCTCCTCGAGGGCGCGGACGTAGGCGACCACGTCCAGCGGCCTGGGCAGCCGCAGCACCGGGTAGCCCACGAGCTGCCCCGGTCCGTGCCAGGTGATCTTGCCGCCGCGGTCGACGTCCACCACCGGGGTGCCGTCGAAAGGGCGTTCCCACGGTTGGGTGCGCCGGCCGGCGGTGTAGACGCTGGGATGTTCCAGGAGGATCAGGGTGTCGGCCGCCTCGTCGGCGATCCGCCGGTCGGCCAACGCGCGCTGCAACCGCCACGCCTCGTCGTAGGGCATCAGGCCTGGGCGCATGACCTCCATGAAAATGAGGCTACGCTCACCTGCGGTGTCCTCCCAGCGCCCGCGGCAGGACACCGCAGGCGTCACACTTCCGACAGCAGCCGAGGGGTGACCGGCGTTTCCCGTACACCTCCGGTCGTACCGCCGGCAACCGTACCGCCGTCCGCCGTACCATCGCTGCTCACACCGCTGGTCACACCGCCTTCGGCGGCGCCGCCCGCAGGCGGGCCCGGCTCGGCCGGGATTCGCTCGACCCGCCAGGCGTACACGTCCGGCCGGTCGGCGACGGCCTCCACCAGTTCGGTTCCCCGGAAGTGCAGGCCGACCCCGTCGTCGGTGGCCCAGCCGTCCGGCAGCGTCCCGTCCGCGACCAGCTTCTGGTAGAGCGGACGCCGGCCCGGCTCCGAGTCGTAGTGCGGGGTGTTGCTGAACGGCAGCAGGCCGAGGGCGTCGGTGACCGCCCGCAGGCCCGGCCCGAACGAGTCGGTGGTGCCCCCCGCGTGCCAGCACAGCGATCCCGCGGACACCCCGGCGAGCACCACCCCCGCCTCCCACGCCTCCCCCGCCTCCCACGCCTCCCACGCCTCCCGCATGATCGTATCGAGGCCGTGCGCGCGCCACACGGCGAGCAGGTTCGCCACGCTGCCCCCGCCCACCCAGATCACGTCCTGGCCCAGCAGGTGCGTGCGGACGTCGGGGATGTTCGGCATCGGGAACAGCGCGAGGTGGGAGGCGCGCACCTGTGGGGTGTCGCGGGCGAGCGCGGCGTAGTAGCGCGCGTAGGCGGCCGGGTCGTCGCCGACGGCGGTGGCCAGCAGGCACAGCTTCGGACGGGCCGGCTGCCCGGCCAGGCGCAGCGCGTGGCGGATCAGCGGGCCGACCCGGGCGCCCCAGCGCCCGTCCGGCAGGAAGCCGCCGCTGGTCGCGAGGATGTTCATCGTCCGGCCTCCGTGTCGTGTTCCTCGGCGCCGTGTTCGCCCGTGCCCGTGCTCATCGGTGCCCGCGTCCATTCGTGACTGTCCGTGTCCGGGTTTGGCTGTTCCGTCTGCCCGGGCATATTCCTGCCGCCTGCGTGTTCTACCGTGTTCGCGCCGTATGCGGCATGCCCGCTGTGCACCGCGGTCACCGTACCCTGGCCCGTTTGCGGCGCGAGTTATCCACAGTTTGCGGGGGAGGACTGCACAGAATGGCTTTTTCGGCTTACCGTCACTTTTTGTGACCTCAATGTACGGTTCCGCCGGCTCCCGGGGTGGACGGGAGAATCCGGCCGATCCTCCCGTGCCCGGGGTGGTGCTGCGCGCCCGGGTCCGGGATGCCGGCGCCGGGGACGTGTGGGCCGGCCGGGTCGTGGCCACCGGGGCCGAGTGCGCGGTTCGGCGAGTCAGGCTGCCCCCGGGCACGGCCGGTCGCGAAACCGCCATGAGGTCGGCGCGTCTGCTGGTCGAACTCGACCACCCACACCTCGTCCCGGTCATCGACGTGATCGCCACGTCCGAGGGGATCGCGGTGGTGTCGGAACCGGTCGACGGGGCGGTCAACCTGGGCCGGCTGCTCGGCGTCCGGGAGCGGCTGGAGCCGGGTGAGGTGGTGACGGTCGGGCTGCCGCTGGCCCAGGCGCTGGCCGCGGCGCATGCCGCGGGTGTGGTGCACGGCCGGCTCGATCTCGCCGACGTCCTGCTCGAGCCGAACGGCCGGCCGGTGCTGGCGGGGACGGGTGTC
The DNA here is from genome assembly GCF_900634755.1 of Protofrankia symbiont of Coriaria myrtifolia. Taxonomy (NCBI): domain Bacteria; kingdom Bacillati; phylum Actinomycetota; class Actinomycetes; order Frankiales; family Frankiaceae; genus Protofrankia; species Protofrankia symbiont of Coriaria myrtifolia. Next base: position 338 of record NZ_CAAAFS010000262.1, on the reverse strand, counting down.
GCCGGCCTTGGCGGCCCGCCCACCACCCCACCGGTGGACGTCGGTGATCTTGCTGGTCTGCTGCTGGCGGCGATGCCGCACGCCACCGGGCCGGCCGCGGCCGCGGTCGCCGTCGCTGTCGCGCCCGCCCTGGTCGACGACCCTGACCGCCGGCCGACGGCGGGGGAGTTGGCCGCGGCGCTGGCCCGAAGCTGCAACCCGGCCCCGGTGCGGATGCTGGGCCGGAAGTGGCGTGAGGACGTGTTGTCCGCGCCGCCCCCGGTACCGCCCCCACCGACGCCGCCGCTGACACCGCCGCCGACGGTGCTGCCCGCGGCTGGCGGCGGCAGCGCCGGGCC
>NZ_CAAAFS010000261.1:0-2104 GCF_900634755.1 Protofrankia symbiont of Coriaria myrtifolia | reverse complement strand
GCGGGGGTTGTGCTGGTGGCCGCCGCGCGTAGGGCGGTGTCGATGTCGGGGTGGGAGAAGGTGAAGCCGGCGTCAAGGAGCCGGTGCGGCAGGACGCGCTGGGAGACGAGCACGCCGCCGTCGGCGAAACCGCCGAGGGCGATCCGCAGCGCCGCGGCCGGTACCGGCAGGATCGCCCGCCGGCCCACCGCCGCGCCGAGAGCCTGGGCGAAGGCGATGTTGGTGACCGGTGCCGGACTGGTCAGGTTCACCGGGCCGCGCAGGCCGTCCGCGGCCAGCAGAAAGATGATCGCCGCTGTCTCGTCCGCCAGGGTGATCCAGCTCAGCCACTGCCGGCCCGAGCCCAGCCGGCCACCGAGGCCGCGCCGAAACAACGGGAGCTGCCGGGCCAGCGCGCCGCCGCGCGCCGAGAGGACGACCCCCGAACGCAGGTGGCACACGCGCACACCGGCCTCCTCGGCGGCGGCGGTGGCCGCTTCCCAGTCGGCCACCACCTCGGCGAGGAAACCGCTCCCACGGGGCTCGGACTCGTCGACCGGACGGTCCCCGGTGTCGCCGTACCAACCGGTCGCGCTCGCGGACAGCAGCACCCGCGGCCGCGGGTGGGTGGCGGCCACCGCGGTGGCCAGCAGGGTCGTCCCGGACACCCGGCTGTCGCGGATCCGCCGCCTGTAACGGGCGGTCCAACGGTGGTCGCCGACCCCGGCGCCAGCCAGGTGGACGACCGCGTCGGCCCCGGCCAGGGCGGCCGGCTCGAGCGTGCCGCGGGCCGGATCCCAGCGGATCTCCGAGCCGTCCCGCACGGGCCGCCGGACCAGGGTGCGCACGGTGTGCCCGTCGGCCCGCAGGGCCGGGACGAGCGCCGACCCGATCAGGCCGGATGCGCCGGAGACAACGACGTCCACGGGCTGATCCTCACCCCTGGATGGCTGGCGGGCGAGCCGGCCCGCCAGCCACGGCCGTCAAGCATGATCACCAAACGTGGGTCGGGTACGCGCCGGTCACGTACCGGCTCCCGGCCCCGGTCGTGGATCATCTGGTCATCGGATGGTCACAGGCCGAGTTCGGCCTCGAACGAGCCTTCCTCCAGGCGCCTGCGCAGGGTGGTGAGGAAACGGGCCGCGTCGGCGCCATCGACGATCCGGTGGTCGTAGGTGAGCGCGAGGTACACCGTCGAACGTACCGCGATGATCTCGCCGAGCTCGGGGTCGTCGACGACCGTGGGCCGCTTGACCACCGCGCCGGTCCCGAGGATCCCGACCTGCGGCTGGTTGATGATCGGCGTGTCGAACAGGGCGCCGCGGCTGCCGGTGTTGGTCAGGGTGAAGGTGCCGCCGCCGAGCTCGTCCGGGGTGACCCGGTTCTCCCGTGTCCGGGTCGCCAGATCGTCGATCTTGCGCGCCATCCCGGTGAGGTTGAGGTCACCGGCGTGGTGGATGACCGGGACGAGCAGCCCCCGGTCGGTGTCCACGGCGATGCCCAGATGCTCGGCGTCGTAGTAGGTGATCGTGCCCTGTTCGATGTCCACGCTGGCGTTGACGTTGGGGTGCTCGCGCAGCGCCTCGCAGGTCGCGACCGCGAAGAACGGCAGGAACGACAGCTTGACGCCCTCCCGCGCCTCGAACGCCTTCTTCGCGCGGTCGCGCAGCCGGGCGATGCGGGTGACGTCGGCCTCGACGACGGTGGTGAGCTGCGCGCTGACCTGGAGGGACTCGACCATCCGCTGCGCGATCACCGAACGTAGCCGCGACAGCTTCTCGGTGCGGCCACGCAGCGAGACCGGTGCCGCCGCGGGCGCGGCAGGCGCAGCCGGTGCCGCAGCGGGCACCGCCACCGGCGAGGCAGCGGGAGCGGCCGGGGCCGCTGCTGCCGGGCTGGCCGGGGTGCGTGCCGCGTCGATGACGTCCTGCTTGCGGATGCGGCCGCCGACACCGGTGCCCGTCACCGCGGCGAGGTCCACGTCGTGCTCGGCGGCGAGCCGCCGGACCAGCGGAGTGACATAGGCCCCGAGGGAGCCGCTGCCGTTGGCCGGGGAGGCGGTGGCCGGTGCCGACGGTGTGAGCTCCTGGGCCGGAACGGCCGGCGGGGGAGCCTGGGCCGCGGC
>NZ_CAAAFS010000260.1:0-9427 GCF_900634755.1 Protofrankia symbiont of Coriaria myrtifolia | reverse complement strand
GCGGAGGCGGCGGGGCCGCCGGCGCGGGTGCGGGTGCGGCGGCTGCGGCCGGAGCGGCCTGCGCCGCCGTGCCGCCTTCGTCGATGACGGCGAGTTCGACGCCGACCTCGACCGTTTCGTCCTCGGCCACCCGGATAGCGCTGATCACGCCGGACGCGGGTGCGGGGATCTCGGTGTCGACCTTGTCCGTGCTGACCTCGAGGAGCGGCTCGTCGGCCTCGACGCGCTCGCCTTCCTTCTTCAGCCAGCGGGTGACGGTGCCCTCGGACACGCTCTCACCCAGACGGGGCATCGTGACGGACACAGACATGGGGTAGGGCTCCTTTGCGGCGTCCGACCGACCGTGGACGACGGGCAACGGCTACGAACGCGATGGGTGCTGGGCAACTCGGAGGGCCCGCGGTGACACGGCGGGCACCTGCCGCCGCGTCACCGCAGGCCCTGATGGCTGGTGGGCGGGCGGGTACACGATCATGGTGTGTGTCGTGTACCCGCGGGCCCTGGTGACTGCTGCTGGGGCGGGGGGTGTGCGGCGGTGGCCGGCGTCGCGCATCCGTGGCCCCCGATCGATCGGTTGACTGTGTTACCTGTCAGGTATGGGCGTTGGCTGTCAGTGGTGGCTGTCAGTTGTGGGAGTGCAGCGGCTTGCCGGCCAGCGCCAGATGCGCCTCACCGATGGACTCGGACAACGTCGGGTGCGGGTGGATGAGCTGGGCCACCTCGGCGGGCAGCGCCTCCCAGCTGGTGATCAGCTGGGCTTCGGCGATCAGCTCGCCGACCCGGTCGCCGACGATGTGGACGCCCACCACCGGGCCGTCGGGCACGGCCACGAGCGTCACCGCGCCCGCGGTCTGCAGGATCTGCGCCTTGCCGTTGCCCGCCAGGTCGTAGGTCTGGGTGACGACGTCCCCGTAGCGCTGCGCAGCCGCGGCCGAGGTCAGCCCGACCGAGGCCACCTCGGGGTGTGAGTAGGTGACCCGCGGGATGTTGTCGTAGTTGATCGGCGGTGGGTTCAGCCCGGCCAGGCTCTCGGCGAGGAAGATTCCCTCGGCGAAGCCGACATGGGCGAGCTGGAGGCCGGGGCGCAGGTCGCCGATGGCGGAGACGGTCGGCACGTTGGTGCGCAGCTGGTGGTCGACGAGGACGTACCCGCGGTCCGTCGCGATGCCGACCTCCTCGTAGCCCAGCCCCTCCGACACCGGCCCGCGCCCGACCGCCACCAGCAGCAGCTCGGCCTCGATGGTCGTGCCGTCCTCGAGGGTCACCGTGACGCCCTCGTCGGTGGTCTTGACACCGGCGAACCGGGCGCCGAGGTGCTGTTTGATGCCGCGCCGGCGGAAGGCCCGCTCCAGCAGCTTGGAGCTGGACTCCTCCTCCAGCGGCACCAGGTGGGGCAGGGCCTCGACGATGGTCACCTCGGCGCCGAAGGAGCGCCACACCGAGGCGAACTCGCAGCCGATCGCGCCGGCGCCGAGCACCACGGCGGATGCCGGCACCCGGTCGAGCCGGAGGGCGTCGTCACTGGTGATCACCTGGTGGTGGTCGACATCCAGGCCCGGCAGCGACTTCGACTGCGACCCGGTCGCCAGCACGACGTGACGACCAGTAATGATCCGATCGCCTACGGCGACAGATGTCGGTGACACCAGCCGCCCGTAGCCCTCGACGAGTTCGATGCCACGGGTGTTCACCAGGCCGGTCAGCCCCCGGTAAAGCTTGCTGACCACCGAGTCCTTGTAGGAGTTGACCTTCGCGATGTCGATTCCCTCGAGGGTCGACAGAATCCCGAAGTTACCGCTTTCGTGAATATTGTCCGCGATCTCCGCCGCATGCAGCAGCGCCTTGGTCGGAATGCACCCGCGATGCAGGCACGTTCCCCCCAGCTTGTCCTTCTCGATCAGAGAAACGGTCAGGCCGAGCTCTGCGGCACGCAGAGCCGTCGCGTAACCGCCGCTGCCGCCGCCGAGGATGACCAGGTCGACGGGACCCGCCGCAGAGTCCACCACGCCAGGTGTCCCTTCTCGTTGACTGGTTGGGATGCGTTCAGTCTTTCATGTCACGTCAGTGCGGCGTCGGAGGTCCGCTGCGACTGTGGTGCATGACGCCGGTATTTCACCGGCCTACTTCCGTGCGGTACCCGTTACCCGCTGGTAGTTGGTTCAGCGGACCTCCGGCCGCTGGTTGCCGGCAACGTTCTCGGCAAGTTGGAGCAGGGTCCGGACGATCGCCCCGGTGCCGCCCCTGGGGGTGTGCCCGTACGGTTCGCCGCCGTTCCAGGACGGCCCGGCGATGTCGATGTGCGCCCAGGGGATGTCCTCGGGCACGAAGGTGCTCAGGAAGTGGGCGCCGACGAGCATGCCGCCCTCCCGGCCGCCGCCACCGGCGACGTTGGCCAGGTCGGCGACGGTCGAGTCGAGCACCTTGCGCAGCTCCGGCGGCAGCGGCATCGGCCACACCGCCTCGCCGCTGCCGCGGGCGGCGTCGACGACCTGGTCGACCGCGCCACCGCGGCCCATCACCCCGGCGGTGCGCTGCCCCAGGGCGACGATCTGCGCACCGGTGAGGGTGGCGACGTCCACGATCAGGGCGGGGGAGTCCTCGGCGGCGCGGGCGAGGGCGTCGCCGAGAACCAGGCGTCCCTCGGCGTCGGTGTTGAGCACCTCCACCCGGGTGCCGCCGCGCAGGGTCAGGACGTCGCCCGGCCGGATCGCCCCGCCCGAGGGCATGTTCTCCGCCAGTGGCAGCCAGCCAGCGAGGTGGACCGGCAGGTTCAGCCGGGCCGCCGCGACAAGCGTCGCGAGCACCGAGGCGGCCCCCGCCATGTCGGTCTTCATCCACTCCATCGCGGCCGCGGGCTTCAGCGACAGGCCGCCCGAGTCGAACGTGATGCCCTTGCCGACGAGGGTGAGCGCGGGCCCCCCGGCGGCCGGCGAACCGGCCGGGCGCCACTCCAGGCGGACGAGGCGGGGTGTGTTCGCCGAGCCCTGGCCCACCCCGAGGATGCCGCCGAACTCGCCGTCGGCCAGCGCCTGCTCGTCGAGCACGTCGACGGTGACGCCCACCTCGCCCGCGCGCCGGGCCGCGATCTCGGCGAACGCTGCCGGCGGCAGATGCCCGGGCGGGGTGTTGACGAGGTCGCGGACGAGGGCCACGGAGTCCGCCACGACACCGGCCCGACGCACCGCGTCGTCGGCGGCGGCCCGGGACGCGCCGTCCACCACGAATATGATTTCGCTCACAGGTAGGCGGTGGTCGTCCGCGGACGTGGTCCGGAACTCCCGGAAGGCGTAGGCGCCGAGCAGCGATCCCTCCGCGACGGCACGCAGCCGCGCCGGCCCGGGGCTGCCGGCGACGAGAGCGAGGGTGGTGGCCACCCGGGTGGTGCCGGCGAGCGCGCGCACGGCCGCCCCGGCCGCGCGGCGCAGTGTCTCGTGGTCGATGCCGTCGTCGGCCGTCGCCGCGTCCGCGCCCGCCCCGCTGCCCGCGCCCGCCGCCGATGTTCCTGCTGATGACGGGCCCGTCGCCGGCAGCTGTGACGGCGGCGCGCCGACGCCGACCGCGAGCACCGTCGGGATGCGCAGGGTTCCCAAAGTCGCGAAACGGACCAGGTCGCCGGCCTTGCCGGTGGCCCCCAGGTCAGCGAGAACCGTCGCGAGCCGGCCGCCGAGTGCCGTGTCCAGTTCCTCGGTGCCGCCGAGTGGGATGGGACCGTCCTTGCCTGTCGCGACACCGATCACCAGTACGTCAGCGTCAAGATCCAGCACGGATGAAGTTGTCACGGCAGTCACGGTCATGTCGAGAGACTACGGAACACACCACGAGACGATGCAGAGCCGGGTCCCCCACGCCGTCCCACAGCGCCCGTCCCCGCCCGTGGTGCCGGCCAGCCCCAGCCCCGGGAGCCGAGCCCCAGGAACCGACCGGCCGACGCCGGAACCGTCCCGGGAGCCTCTCCCGCAACCGCCTCCGGAGCATCGCCGCAGCCTTTCCCCGGAGGGTCCGTTCCCCCGAGAGTCCGTTCCCCACCCCGTATCCGCATCCCGACCGCGCGTCACCCACCGACCACGCCGAGTCCCGTAAACCGCCCCGGCCACCCTGAGGAGCGCGAAGGACGTGAATCCACCGCTGTTGGAGCAGCGCCGCGTTCACATCTTCCACGTCCTCGCCCCGCATCCGTCCATCGATGATCGATGATCTGTTGGCGGCCTGGGTGCGGATGCCTCCAAAAACCTGTAGAACGGGCCTGTGTCATGAATATCCAAAAACGCTCGAAGAAGGTGTCCCGAGGCGGTTGGGGTGTTCCCGGGCGGGGTGTCTCGACGGGCCGGGTGCACGCCCAGATCTTCGGTGGAAGATCTGGAAACCCCCGTGTGGTGGTCCGCTTTCGGGCTCGGGGTCCCCATGGAGCGGCTCGTGGGTGGGGGTGTTGTTCGTTTCCGGATCTTCGGTGGAAGATCCGGAAACCCCCGTGTGGTGGCCCGCCCTCGAGCTCGGGGTCCCCATGGAGCGGCTCGAGAGCCGCTCCATGGGGCTAGCCTGCCGAGGCATGGGTGAGCTGTTGCGGTCTCCGTTGCACGATCGGCATGTGGCGCTCGGCGCCAAGCTGGCCGACTTCGGCGGATGGGAGATGCCGATCGAGTATCCCGGCGGAGGTGTGCTCAAGGAACACGCGGCGGTCCGGTCCGCGGTCGGGATCTTCGATGTCAGTCATCTCGGCAAGGCGCGCGTGCGCGGCCCCGGCGCCGCGGACCTCGTCGACTCCGCCCTCACCAACGACCTGTCCCGGATTGGCCCGGGGCAGGCCCAGTACACGCTGTGCTGCGATCCGGAGACCGGCGGGGTGGTGGACGACCTGATCGCCTACCTGTACTCCGCGTCGGAGGTCTTCCTGATCCCCAACGCGGCCAACACCGCCGAGGTCGTCCGCCGGCTCGCGGCGGCGTCCCCACCGGAGGTTGCCGTCGAGAACCTGCACACGGCCTTCGGCGTGATCGCGGTCCAGGGTCCGGCCGCGCCGGAGCTGCTGTCCGCGCTCGGCCTGCCGGTCGACGGTGCCTACATGAGCTTCACGTCGGCCGACTGGAAAGCCACGGACACAGCCGACGTAACGGCCGCGGGGAAGACGGAGCGGGGGGCCGACGGGCCGGGGGTTGCCCCGGGCATCGGGGACGGCGGCGTCGGGGAGGCCGCCCGGCGGGAGATCGTCGTGTGCCGTTCGGGCTACACCGGTGAACGCGGATTCGAACTGGTGACGCGCTGGGCGGACACCCCGGCCGTGTGGGACGCGCTGCTGGCGGCCGGGTCGTCCCTGGGGGCACGGCCCTGCGGTCTCGGCGCCCGGGACACCCTGCGGACCGAGATGGGCTACCCGCTGCACGGCCAGGACCTCTCGCCGTCGATCACCCCGGTGCAGGCGCGGGCCGGCTGGGCGGTGGGCTGGAACAAGCCACGGTTCTGGGGCCGGGGCGCGCTGCTGGCGGAGCGGAGCGCGGGCCCGGCGCGGCTGCTGTGGGGGCTGCGTTCGACGGACCGGGGCATCCCACGGCCGCACATGGCCGTGTACGACCTGGCTGGCGGGCGGGTGGGCGAGGTCACCAGCGGGACGTTCTCGCCGACGTTGCGGAGCGGTATCGGCCTCGCCCTGCTCGACCGCGGCGTCGCCGAAGGGGACACCGTCCGGGTGGACGTGCGGGGCCGGCCGTCGGCGATGACCGTGCTGCGGCCACCGTTCGTCGACGCCTCCCCGAAGTGAGGGCTGAACCCGAAGTGAGGGCTGAAGTGCCCCGGAGCGGTGCTGTGGCCTGGTGTTCCTACTACCACCGCCGAATGAGATATCGCTGGACCACCGGCTGGATGATGCCGGAGCGGTGCCTCAGATCGTAGGAACACCCAGGGCCATGAACACCAGGGTGACAGTCGCCGTGATCTCGACGAGGGCGCCGAGCACGTCCCCGGTGATGCCGCCGAGATAGCCGACCAGGTAGCGCCGCAGCAGCCAGCCCGCCGCGGTGCCCACGGCCACCGCGGCCACCGCGCGTGCGGCCTGGCCGGGGCTGCCGCCACCACCGTCGACGTCCACGTCGAGCAGGCCGTCGACGCCCAGCAGCCCGGCGCCGGCGGCGACCGTGAGCACGGCGAGCACGGAGCAGACGGCCTGTCGCGGCCGCACGGAACCGGCGACGAGGGCGCCGAGCCCGTTCGGGTGCGCCGCGGGGATGCCGCCGGTACAGGCCAGGGTGGCCGCCAGCCGTCCGGTCATCGCCGCGACCAGGATCGACAGGCTGCCCCGGTGCTCCCCGATCGCCAGCGACAGCGCCGCGACCTGGACCAGGACGACGAAGATCAGTGCCAGCGCGCCGAACGCGCCCAGCCGCGAGTCCCGCATGGCCGCCAGCGCCCGCTCCCGGCCGGCGCCGATGCCGTCGGCGACGTCGGCGAGCCCGTCCAGGTGCAGGCCGCGGGTGAGCAGCGCCAGGGCGGCGATTCCGATGGCGGCCGGGAGCAGGTGCCCGGCCGGGGCTTCCGGCGTCGCCGCGGGTGCCTTCGTGAGAAGTTGGAAGCCGGCCGTGACGACGGCGGCGATGCCCCCCAGGACGAGGCCGACCAGCGGCGCGAGAGCCATGGCCCGGCCCATGGTGGGCCGGTCGAGCGCGACCCGTCCCCGGACGGGCAGTAGCGAGAGCAGGGAGAAGACCGTCCGCGTGGCGAGCATTGGCCGCCCGCGTCAGGCGCCCGCCGTCCCGGGCGCGTCGCTCGGGACGGCTGCGGTGCCGTTGGATGCCGGCCCGCTGAGGGCAGCGTCGCTGGGGGGCGGGCCGGTGGGAGTTGCCCCGGCGGTCTTGTCACTGACCCCGGCCTGGTCGAACGTGGCCATCTCGGCGAGTGTCGCCTGGGCGGCCACCAGCAGGTGGACGGCGAGCAGCGCGCCGGTGCCCTCGCCGAGGCGCAGGCCGAGGTCCAGCAGGGGATCAAGGCCCAGCGACGTCAGCGTGAGCTTCTGCGCCGGCTCGGTCGACCGGGTGCCCGCGATCCACCAGGCCTTCGACCCGGGTGCGTACGCCTCGGCGGCCAGCGCCGCGGCGCAGACCACGACCCCGTCGAGCACCACCGGGGTGCGGCGGACGGCGGCCTGCACCAGCAGGCCGGCCAGAGCGGCGAGGTCGGCGCCGCCGATCACCCGCAGCAGGGCGAGCGGATCGGCGGCGTACGGCCGGCCGCGGCGCATCGCGTCCCGGATCGCCGCGGTCTTGAGCATCCACCGGGTGTCGTCGATGCCGGTGCCGCGGCCGACGGTCTCGATCGGTTCCCGGTCGAGCAGGGTGGCGACGATCGCCGCGGACGGAGTGGTGTTCCCGATGCCCATCTCGCCGGGGACCAGCAGGTCGGCGCCGGCGTCGACCTCCTCGTCGACGATCGTCCGACCGATGTCGAACGCGCGGGCGGCCTCCTCGACGGTGAGGGCGTCCTCGACGTCGATGCGCCCGCTGCCGCGCCGGACCCGGTAGCGGCTGGTGACGTTGACCGCGTCCACGACGCCGGCCGCCGGCGCGCTCGTGCCCGCTGCTGGCTCCGTGCCTGCTGCTGCCGTATCGCCTGCTGCTGCCGTATCGCCCGCTGCGCCGGCCGGGGGCGGCACCGGCTCGTCGCTGTCCACGCTGACGTCCACGACCCGCACGGACGCGCCGACCGTGCGGGCCAGCACGTTCACCGCGGCGCCGCCGGCGGCGAAGTTCGCCACCATCTGCGCGGTGACCTCCGGTGGGAAGGCCGAGACACCCGTCCGCGCGATGCCGTGATCACCGGCGATGATCACAGCCCGGATGCGCCGGAAGGGCCTGGGCGGGCAGACCCCCTGCACGCCGGCGAGCCAGACCGAGATCTCCTCCAGACGCCCGAGAGCGCCCGGAGGCTTGGTCAGCATTGCCTGCCGCTGCCGGGCGGCAGCCATCGCGTCGGCGTCGAGCGCTGGGATCCGCACAGCGTCTTTATTACCCGATGTGCCACCGGACGCCGCCGGATGCCTGTGTCCCAACGGATATCCGACAGATTTCGTCAGGCCGGGACATCTTCCGAGGAACCGCCCCAGGCCGAGGTCAACGCGACCAGGTCGGACCAGTCGGCGCCGTGCCGGGCGGCCCCGTCGGCGAGCTGGGCCACCTCGCTGCTCATCCAGGCCGCCGGCCGGCCGGACGAGGCGGCCACCGCGCCGGTGACATGATGCTCGGCCTCATCGACGTCCGGCCGCTTCCGGCGCAGCGCCGCGTCCGCGCAGATGACGTGCACCAGCGGAGCCAGGCAGCCGACACCCTGGTCCCGGCCCTCGGTGCCGTCCACGCCACCGACCCGCTCGCGGGCCTCGGCCAGGAACGGCGCGGCCGCGTAGACCTGCCCGGCCAGGACGAGGGCGCTGGCGGCCATCGTCACGAACAGCGCCGGATGGTAGCTGTCGAGGGAGTAGGCGGGGGCACCGTGTTTCTCGGCGGGTAGCCGGCTCATCAGCTCCTGCGCCCGGCCGATCGTGGCGACGGTACCGAGGGTGTCGCCGAGGCGCGCCCGCGCGCCGGCCTCGGCGACCGCCAGCATCACGGCGACCGGGGTGTTGCCCGCGTACCGCTGCCCCTCCACGGCGAGCGTCAGCGCGCTCCGCCAGCGTTGCAGCCCCCGCGCGGCCATCGCCCGCACGGCGTGGGCGTGCGCGATCGTCGGCCAGTCCCCGATACTCGCGGCGACCGACTCGGCCTGGGTCAGCGCGCGCAGCCCGGAGCAGATGTCACCGGCGTCGATGAGCGCGTTGCCCTCCAGCACGAGGGTGCGGGAGTGCAGAGCCTGCCAGTCGTGCCTGGTACGGACCGCCCCCGCCTGGGACGCGGCGATGTGGCGGCCCAGGTTCCACGCCTGCAGGGCCGTCTGCGCCGGGGCGGTGGACCCGTAGCCGCCGACCAGCGCCCGCATGGCGGTGGTAAGCCCGGTCAGGTCCTGCGCGACCCGGGCGCGCCCGGGGAAGGCGCTCACCAGCTGTCCCGCCGCGACGAGCCCGGCAACCACCCCGAGCCTGCGCCGATCGACGCCCATACGCGACTCCAGATGTTCGCGATGTCCGCCTGACAGCCCCAGTCTCCGACGCTGTCGGGATCATGTCGATGGCCCGGTTGTGTCACCATCCCGGCCGTACTGATGCCTCTCACTCCCCGTCATGTCCGTGGGGTCGCCGACGTGGCCCGAGCTTCCCGCGTGCTCCCGGGTTCCCTTGCGTGTTCCCGGTCTCCTGCCGTGCTTCCGGGCTCCCGCTCCGCCTTTCCGGGGCCCGGCTGTCACGTGGCGCGCGAAAACATGACCGTTACAGACTGTGATCATATCGGTTCGGTAGGGGGTCAGGTGCCGGATGCCGCCGCCGCTAACGAATTATCGGCCCCCCGCTGTAACGCCC
>NZ_CAAAFS010000259.1:0-5621 GCF_900634755.1 Protofrankia symbiont of Coriaria myrtifolia | reverse complement strand
CCCCGTCCCAGGAGGTCGCACCCACATCAGCCCCGCACAAAATCCGGTCCCGGGCGTCCCTCACGGAGAGTTCTCCGGTACGCCCCACCAGCGCTGTAATAGCGCCGTAATCAGGAGGAAGATCGGCGGTGTTGCCTGCCTGTCCTCCATCGCCGCCGCGGCTGTGGTGGCGTTCGCGGTTGTGCCGCAGGCAGCGCGTCGAGGGGGATCCGATCCAGTGCGGGGATGGACGCGGCCGGGTCGGGCGGCTGGTAGCCGGGGTCCGGCCTGTCAAGATCGTCAGGCTCGAACCGGTGTAGCTCGACCGACCGCCACAGCGGCGAACGGACGCCGCCCCCGGAGCTCTTGTACCTCCCATCCGCCAGGACGGTGACCCACCCGCCATCCGGGAAAGGGACAGCGGGCCGCGGGCAGACGCCCGGTGGCGGTGTCCCGCAGGCGTGCGGTGTGGTCCCGGCTGTCTGTGGTGAGGGGGATGCGCTGTCGTTGTTATGGTTCGGCGGTGGAGACGACGGTCCGTGCCGCGGACGGCGCCACGTTGTGGTGCGATGTCACCGGCCGAGGCCCGCGGATCGTCCTGTGCAACGGTGGGCCCGGGCTGGCCGACTATCTCCACCCGATGGCACGGCTGTTCACTGGCGTACTTCAGACGGTGCGGTGGGAGCAGCGCGGCTGCGGGCGGTCCGCTCCTGTCGGGCCCTTCACCGTGGCGCAGTGCGTCGACGACCTCCGCCGGGTGATTGTCTCGACCGGCGATGGCCCGGTGTTCCTGTTGGGTCATTCCTGGGGCGCGACGCTCGCGTTGCGGTTCGCGGTCGCGTATCCGGAGATGGTCCGCTCCCTGGCGTACATCTCGGGTACCGGCACGGGCAGAGCCTGGAAGGCACAGTGGCGTGCCAACATGCGCGCCCGTTTACGGCCGGCAGAGCTACGCCGATATGATCAACTGGTATCGCTCGGCCGTACCGCCGATCAGGATCGCGAACTGGCGATCCTCCAGTGGAAGACCGACTGCGCCGACCCTGACGCCGGTGAACTGCACGCCACGGCGATGGCGACGCCCTGGTCACCGGTCAACGAGCTGTGCAACCGGGCGCTCGGCACCGAAGTCGACGGATGGGTGGAACAGGATCTGCTGGCCGAGTACCGGAGGCTGCGGGTGCCTGTGCTGGTGGTGCACGGCGACCGTGATCCACGGCCGAGCTCGGCTGCCGACTCACTGTGCCGCGCACTGCCCGACGTCCACCGCGTCGATCTCCGCGACGCAGGCCACCTGCCGTGGCTGGAGCATCCCGACCTGTTCCGGGACCTGATCAGAGACCACGCCGACCACCCCACACGGTTCAGCCGCAGACCGCGACCACCCCGCTTGCCCGAGACCGGGTGGATCAACCAGCCAATCCCACAGCCAACCGGGTCACGACCAACTGTCTTACGTGACTTGACAGCTTCCGAGCTGGGCCAGGACTTCCGGGTCGAGTTCGATGCTCTGATCGAGTGAAAGTACGGTGCCCAGGGCCGCGATCAGCGCGTTGGCGGCCAGCGCGACGATCGTGTCGACGGACGTGTCGCCGTGGTCGAGGCGATCGAGCATCAGCTCATCGAACTGGGCGACCCAGCTTCGCATGGCGGCGCGCAGGACCGGGGGTGGCTCGCCATGGACACCGATCCGATGCAGGATTCGGCTGGCGCCGCCCCAGCGAAGCTCATCGGACATCGCGCGCATGTCCGGGTCCGCGCCGAGGTCGCCTCGGAGCAGGGCGAGGAACCCTGACCGGTGAGAATCGATGTAGTCGACGTGGCGGCGAAGCGCGTTGTGGAGTTGTTCGGTGAGTGTTTCGCCCTCGACTGGGCTGTCCTGCTCGGCGGCGAGTTCGTTCCGGATGCCGTCCATCACGGCCAGGTACAGCCCACGCTTGTTCCCGAAGTGGTGCGCGATGAGTCCGTAGGCGACCCCCGCCTTCTTCGCGATCTCGGTGGTGGTGACGTCGTCGTACGACCTCGTGCCGAAGAGCTGACGCGCTGCCTCGAGGAGCAGCCGACGACGGTCCGCAGTCGCACCCACATTGCTGGTCATGATGAGCAAACGCTAGTTGACGGGTTGTGGGCCTTCATCCACCAAGTGGCTCAACGGTCCGCTCCGGTGGCCGCGTAGCGTCGCTACGGCCCTTACAGCGGCCATGGAGATACCGGCGATGGCCGTGGCCCGGAGGAACGTCGGATCACGATGGCCGTGGTAGAGCCGCGGTGCACCGTACGCGTGGCCCGCGTTGGCGGTCCCCGTCTCCCGCCGGAACCAGGGGGCGGCGAGCAGGCCGAGCTTCGTCTCCAGCGGCTTCGGGACGGCGAAGTGTGCGACGGGTGCTGTGCCGACGTGAGCGAAAGCGGCGAGGGCGCCAGCACGTTCGTGGCGCCGGGCCGGGACGATAGGCATGGCGGCATTTCCTCAGGGCTCGCTGGGCAGGGCGTTGGCCGTGTCGATCCGGCGTCCGGCGAGGCGGGCGACCACACGACCGGTGACAGGAAGTTCCAGGGGGACCAGCGCGTAGGGCGGATAGACCAGCCGCTTGCTTCCGCGCTCAAGGGCCCGCACGATCGCGGCCGCCATCGAGTCCGCCGAGACCGGTGGAATCGTCTTCGGGACGCTGCCGCGCCATGGGAGCTCGTCCACGTCGCGGAGAGCCGTGTCAGTGCCGCCCGGGATCACCTCGAGCACACGGATCGGCGTGGTGGCGAGCTCCTCGCGCAGTGATCGCGTCGCCTGCCCGAGGGCGGCCTTCGACGAAGCGTAGTACCCCAGCAGCGGCAAGGGGACCGACTGAATCGTCGAGGTGACGTTGACAACGGTGCCACGTCCTTGGCCGCGCATCGCGGGGATCGGCGCGGCACTGAGCGCGATCGGCGCCCAGAAGTTCGTCTCGAAGACAGCGCGGGCGGCCTCGGTATCGGAGTGCAGGCTGAGCGCGCCGGTCAGGCTCGTCCCCGCGTTGTTGATCAGGACGTCGACCGCACCGAGCTCCCCGAGCGCGCGGTGCGCCACGTCGGTCGCCGATTCGGCCGAGGCGAGGTCGGCGGTCAGGACGACCGGGGGCGCGGCGCCCGTCGCGGAGATCTCCACGGCGAGCTCGTCGAGCAGGTGGGTGCGTCGAGCCACGAGTGCGAGGTGTGCGCCCTTGGCCGCGAGCTGTGTGGCCAGGGATCGTCCGATGCCGCTGGACGCTCCGGTCAGCAGCACACGCCTTCCGGCAACGGGGTCGTGAGTTCTCACAGCGGGGTTCCTCTTCTCGGGGCGGCTCGACGGACTGCACGTGGCGGTGTCTCGTCCCGTCGTGTCTTGTGCATTGACGCTTCTGCAGGTGCCACTTAGCATCCTAGTTGATTGATAATCAGTCAACAGGAGTCATGGAATGCGGCCGCTCAGGGAATCGGGCTCTTCCCAGTTGGCCGGAATCGAACGGGTCTGCCGGCAGAACGGTGTATCGGCCAGTACGGGGGCTGTTTCTGCAGGTCAAAGCTGCTGCCCCCTGGCGGCCAGCTGAAGATCTTCTGACAGCCTCTGACGTAGCGGGTGATTCCCCATGGTTTTCTGGGGTCTGGCTACTCGCCGCCGATGGTGTGGCAGGTGAGGAGGTTGGAGGTGAACCGGGCGATGGTGTGGGTGAGCCCGGGGTGCGCGCGTGGGTGTGGAGTCTCTGATCTCGTCAGGTGAAGGACCGTGGCCAGGGTCTCCTCGGCGAGGTCGGCGGCCGTGGCGAGGCCTCAGGCGCGGCCCTCTTTCACGAGATGGTCGAGGGCGATGGCGGCGTGGCGGTATTCGCCGGCAACGGCGAGAGCGGCTTCTCCGTCGTTGGGCTGGTGTGCCTGCGGCATCATGTCGTAGGCGGGGCTGAGGGGCATCGACCCGTCGGGCCGGTGCACCAGGGAGATGTTCTTGGCGTGCAGGTCGAGGTTGCCCACAGCGACCGAGAGCACGATCAGCCTGAACAGGCGCTCCAGCGAACCGCGGTCACCGGCGGCGGAGAACACCCGGGCGATGCGCTCGAGGCTCACGCGACCGCCGTACTTCTGGTATTTCTGGTCGCCCGCCACGCCGAGGACCTGGTTGAAGTCCTCCTGGTGGATGCGGCCCTGCGGGGCGTCGGGGGAGCGGTCGTAGCGTTCGACGACCACTGCCGGTACGCCTTCGAATTCCCCGATCCAGGTCGAATGGGTCGAATAGAAGGTGAGACCGGTGGCCCGCGCGAAGCGCGCTCCGAACTCCTCGTCGTAGATCGAGGTCGGGTAGTCCCGGGACTCCGGCTTGAGGATGTGGCTGGACGGCCAGCCGTCGATCACCCGGTTCCAGCGCCGGCTGTTTCGGCTCGCCGGGGACGTCTGGGTCCCAGCTCTGGAGGGCTCCGGCAACGTCGCGACCGTAACGGCGCGGCAAGCCGATGACGTCCTGTTCGGCGACGCAAGCCTGCCGCGCGAGGCGGGAGAGCATCCGTCCTTCGGGGAGCAGTTCGCGGAAGAAGTTCTGCCGGCGTTCCTTGCGTGCCCGCACCTGTACCGCCGTGAGCGGGATTGCCGCCGACAGGATGGTGCTGTCGATGCCGAACTCGGCGGTCGCGCGGGGCCCGTGACGAAGTCGAAGGTGCGCCACGGACCGGTGAGCACACCCACCCGCGTTCCGTACAGTTCGACGACCAGGTCAGCCATCTTCGTCCCGGGGCGTGATCGTCGTGCTCAGTTCCATGCCGGTCTCGCGCATGGCGGCGAAGAGGCGGTCCATCACGATTGATGGCTTGCCGGCCTCAAGCTCCCAGATGTACTTCTGCGTGGTGCCCAGCCGACGGGCGAGCTCACGCTGGCTCAGCCCGGCGAGCAGCCTGGCCTGCTGCAGGATGCGCCCCAGCGACTCGGCGCTCGTGACCTTCCCCGTGTACGCCATGATCCCGCCTGACTCCGATATCGCCGTCACGATAGGCGACCACCTTATCGGAGTCAGTTGCCATGACGGCGATATCAACGTCATACGGAGCGTCGCCAAGGCCGGCTACCGAGCCAGAACACGAAACCCGTAGCCGTGGCGCCGGCCGGAGTGGTCATCACTTCGCCAGTATCTCAAGGCAACCATGGGAGAGCAGGCAAGCTTGCCTTGTAGAGCGAATTGACTGATGCAGTCAAAGGGCACCTGAAGGCAATAAAGATCTTGAGTGGGCGCTGCCGTGAGCTTCGGAGACTGCCTCCGTCCGGGAGTGTCGGGTCATCTGGTGTTCTGGCGTACGTTGGCGGCGGGCTGCGGCAGGGCGGGGCTATCGGGCCAGAGAGCGCCGTTCCCCGCGCCGTCCCACGCCGCTGGCCGTCCGCCTTCGTGTGCACAGCCGCGGCCGTAGGTGAAAACTGTGGTTATGGCGACGGTTTTCACCTACGGCCTCTGCACCTGTAGGTGAAAACCGTGGTTGCTACAGCGGTTTTCACCTACGGCTGGTAGGTGTTGGCGGGGATCCGGGTGGACGCCCCGTTCCGTGGCCTGCGCGAGTCGCGGGCCACGGCGGAGGCAGGGCGTCAGTAGCGCGTCGCCGCAAGCGGCGCGCTCCGGCGCCGCTTTTCCGTGTCTCAGGCGTTCGGGTGTCTCAGGC
>NZ_CAAAFS010000258.1:0-47281 GCF_900634755.1 Protofrankia symbiont of Coriaria myrtifolia | reverse complement strand
GGCGGGGAGGCCGAGGTTGTCGCGCAGGGTTGTGCCGGTGTATTCGGTGCGTAGGGAGCCGCGTTCCTGGAGGAGCGGGACCACCCTGTCGACGAACTCGTCCAGGCCGGTGGGGGTCAGGTGGGAGCCGAGGATGAAGCCGTCCGAGCCGTCGTTCTGGACGAAGGAGTCGATGCGTTCGGCCACCTGCACCGGCGTGCCGATGAACTCGGTGCGGCTGAAGACGTGGATGGCTAGCTCGCGCAGCGAGTAGTTGTTCGCCTCGGCCAGCGCCCGCCAGCCGGCCACCGTCTCGTGCGGGTCCTGGGCCAGGCGCGCCCGGCCCTGGATCGTCAGGGGGGCCTCCGGGTCGGGGCCGACATCCGGCAGCGGGCCGTCGGGGTCGTAGCCGGAGAGATCACGGTTCCAGACGGTCTCGAGCAGGATCTGCGCCGTCCGGCCGCTGACCTGCGTCCGGGTGATCTCCCGGTGCCGTTCGACGGCTTCGGCCTCGGTGTCGCCGAGCACGAACGACGCCGAGGGCAGCAGCTTGACCGAGCCGGCCGGACGGCCCTGGCGCAGCGCCCGGGCCTGGATGTCCTGGTAGAACTCCCGCGCCTCGGGCAGGTGGCGGTAGGGGGAGAAGATCGCGTCCGCGCTGCCGGCGGCGAAGTCCCGGCCCTGCGGGGACACCCCGGCCTGCAGGACGCCCGGACGGCCCTGGGGGCTGCGCGGGACGTTGAAGTGCCCGGAGATGTCGAACTGCTCGCTGTGCTGGCTGAACGCGCCCACGGTGTCGTCGCGGACGAACCGCCCGCCGTTCTTGTCGGCCACCACGGCGTCGGCGGGCCAGGAGTCCCAGAGCTTCCGGGCGGTGGCGAGGAACTCGCCCGCGCGGACGTAGCGGTCGTCGCGGTGCAGGAAGCCGCCGCGGCGGAAGTTCTGCCCGGTGAAGGCGTCGAAGGAGGTCACCACGTTCCAGCCGGCCCGCCCGCCGGAGAGGTGGTCCAGCGAAGCGAGTTGCCGGGCCAGTTCGTACGGCTCGTTGAAGGTGGCGTTGATGGTGCCGACCAGGCCGAGGTGTTCGGTCACCGCGGCCAGCGCGGCGAGCACCGGCAGGCTGTCCGGCCGGCCGACGATGTCCTGGTCGAAGATCAGGCCGAGCCGTTCGCGCAGGATCAGGCCCTCGGCGAGGAAGAAGAAGTCGAACCTGCCGCGTTCGGCGGTCCGGGCCAGGTGCTGGAACGAGGAGAACGCGATCTGGCTGCCGGCGGCCGGGTCGGACCACACCGTGTGATGGTTCACGCCACCGAGATAGGCGCCGAGGATGATCTGCTTGCGGGGCTTGCTCATACGTACGCTCCAGGCGCTCGATATCAGCCGGCGGGTCGTCAGGCGGCGGCGTAGCGGTTGGCGGGCCTGGGCAGCCCGAGCAGGCCGCGCAGCGTGTCCGCCTCGTAGGCGGTGCGGAACAGGCCGCGCTGTTGTAGCTCCGGGACCAGCGTGCGGGTGATCGCTTCCAGGTCGTGCGGGATCGCCCCGGGCCGCAGCCGGAAGCCGGACAGGCCCGCGCGCTGCCAGTCCCGCAGCAGGTCGGCGAGTTCGGCGGGGGTGCCGGTGAACACCAGCGCGTCGCTGCCGTACTCGCTGCCGGCCAGTTCGTCCAGGCGCTTGCGGCGGTCGTTCGCCGCCGTCGCGGCGGTGTCGAGGAAGACGACGAGATCACCGAAGACGTGCACGTTCTCCGTCCGTCCGGCGGAGTGCTGCTCGGCCCGGACCTCCTCGACGATCGCGCGCGCGTCGTCGGTGTCCCGCGGGGTCACGTAGACGACGTCGGCCGAGCGGGCACCGAACCGGTAGGGCAGCGTGCTGTGCGCGAGCGCGGTGACCAGCGGCTGCCCCTGCGGTGGCCGCGGCACGATCGACGGGCCGCGGACGCTGAACCACCTGCCCTTGAAATCGATGTAGTGCAGTTTCTCGCGGTCGATGAACCGACCGGTGGCGGCGTCGCGGATCTCCGCGTCGTCCTCCCAGCTGTCCCACAGCTGGCGGACCACCTCGACGAAGTCGCCGGCCTCCTCGAAGTACTCGGCGACCAGCGCCTGGCCCTCGGGTGTCGCGTAGTCCTCGAGCCGCAGGCGGGGGATGTCGCGGCGGCCGAAGTGGGAGTTCTCGCTGGGACGCGACAGCTGCGCCCGCCAGCCGGCCCGGCCGGTGCTGACGTAGTCCAGGGTCGCTACCGCCTTCGAGACGTGGAACGGCTCGGCGTGGGTGACGGTCGCGGTCGGGACGAGCCCGATGTGCGCGGTCAGCGGCGCGACCCGGGAGGCGATCAGCACCGCGTCCAGGCGCCCGCGCACCTGGTCGGTCCGCCCGTCCGGCCCGTCATAGCGGGAGGACTGCACGCCGAGGGCGTCCTCGATGGTGACGAAGTCCAGCAGCCCGCGCTGGGCCTCGGCGACCAGGTCGACCCAGTAGCGCGGGGTGAACAGCTCGAGCGGGCGCGCCCGCGGCTCCCGCCAGGCCGCGGGATGCCAGCCGGTACCGTCCAGCGCGACGGCGAGATGAAGTGGAAAGAGCGCGGGCATCAGACGTGTCGTCCCCTTCTCTTCTTTTTCTCTTTTTACTTCTCGGGTGTTTCCTGGGTGCTTCCCGGGCTCCGGGTGTGTCTCGTCGGCCGGCAGGGTTCCGTGACGGCGCGGGAAACGGCCGATGCAATGGCATCGAAACGGCGTCCGACACGGGGTGTCGATCGGTGTCCGCTCATCTCGGCAGGCCGCCGGCAGCACGGTGGGATCTTTTTACTTCCGGGCCCGGGTTACCCGCCGGATCGCAGCCACTGCCTTTCCTCGCCGACGCCGCTGGTCAACAGGTGTCAGCTACGGGAAATCGGAACACGGCCGCCTGGAACGCGGGACGACATGAATGACATGAACGGCATGTACACGGGCCTGACATCGCCGTACCGCACTGACGGGTGGACCGGCTGACGCTCCGTCAACGACAACAGAGAGAGCTTGCGAGACGAGAGAAGTCGAGGTACCTGCGGGTGACGAACGTTCCCCGCGCCGACGCGCTCTTCAACGCCGGCATGCTCGTCACCGCTCCGGCACTTTTCGCCGCCCGCGTACTTTTCGCTGCGCACGTCACTGCACATGCACTCTTCAGTGCCACAACTAGACCGTAGCCGAGGGTCGCGCGCGGCGCAATGACGCCGGCTCACGGGATTGCCGCGGCCGCCCGCGCGGGACCGTGTATCCACGCCCGTCCGTCGCGCGGCGGCACGTCTTTCATTTATTCCCTCTGCGTCCTTGTCACTTCCGCATGTGTTCGTACTGCTTCCGTGTGTGTTCGCGCCACGATGTAGTGGGCGTTGCGCCCGCTGCTGGAGCCACGGACGAGCCGGTCCGGGACGAGCCGGTCGAGCGCGCGCTTCGCCCCGGCCTGGGTGAGGCCGGCCAGGGCCGCAAGGGCCGGGTAGCGGCATACCTGCGAGAGCAGGTGCGTGCGGCGGGCTGGCGGCTCGGCGTGGGGAGGACAATCAGCTCTCGTGCGGCCAGATCCGGTACAGCCAGATGCTGTACAGCCGGATCCCGCGCGGCCGGGCCCGGCGCGGCTGGGGGCGACGCGGCTGGGGGCGGCCGTGGCGAAGTACGAGCCGTGGATGCGCCGCGCCCTGGAGATGGCGCGGGCGCTGCCGGACCCGGGAGCCGGCGATCCGCCCGTCGGAGCGGTGATCTACGGCCCGGACGGACGGGAGATCACTGCCGCGCACCACGACCGGCAGCGGACGGCCGACCCGACTGCCCACGCGGAGATCACCGTGCTCCGGCGGGCCGGGCGCGCGCTCGGGACGTGGAAACTCGACGGCTGCACCCTGGTGACCACACTCGAGCCCGGGGTGATGGCCGCCGGCGCCGTCGTCCTCGCCCGGATGCCGCGGCTGGTCATCGGCTCGTGGGACGAACGCAACGGTGCCGTCTGCTCCCAGTGGGATCTCGTGCGTGACCCGAGACTGAACCACTTCGTCGAGGTCATCCCCGAAGTCCTCAAAGCCGAATGCGACGCGCTGCTCAACCGCCACCTCGGCCCACGCCAGTCATCCGGACGCGGCTGACCGGGTGGCCTCGATACGCGCGGCTTGGCGCCAGGATGAAACGCGGGTCAGCGCAGGCGGGTGGGGATGCCTGCGACGACGTGCCAGACCTCGTCGGACTCGGCCGCGACCGCGGCGTTGAGGCGGCCGAGGGCATCGCGGAAGCGGCGTCCGACCGCGGTTGCCGGCACGACCCCGGAGCCGACCTCGTTGGTCACCGCGATCACGTGCCGACGGGTGTCCCGCCAGGCAGCCAGCAACTCCCGGAGCCTGGTGGGCCATTCCCCGGCCGACGTTTCGCCAGTCGCCGTTTCGCCGGTCGCGCCGTCGTCGGACGGACTGTTCCCGGCCCGGTGGCCGTCGTCCGGATGCTCCTCGCTCAGGTGGGCGGTCAGCCACAGGGTGAGGCAGTCGATCAGCAGCGGTGGGCCGTCCGCGCGCAGCAGCGGTGGTAGATCGGTTGTCTCCAGCGTCGTCCAGTGGGACGGCCGGCGGGTGCGGTGGGCGGCCACCCGCGCCGCCCAGTCGGAGTCGCCCGGCGGGACCGGGCCCGCCGTGGCCACGTAGACCACCTCCGGCCAGGCGGTGAGCCGTCGTTCGGCTTCCGCGGACTTCCCCGACCGGGCACCCCCGGTGATCAGGACGCGATACGGCCGGGGCGGGCCCACCGGGGGCCGTGTTCCGCGGAACACGGTGCGCTCGGGCCGGCCGCCGCCATCGGTACCGGCGGTGCCAGTGCCGCCAGCGCCAGTGCCGGCTGGCCCGAGCACGCCATTGGACGTAGTGCTGCCGGGCGCGCCGCTGGCTACGACGGTGCCGAGGACGTCGCCGCCGGCGGCATCGAGGACGTTGCCAGGGGCGGTGGTGCCGCGGACGCCACCGGTGCCGGTGCCGGTGGCGATGACGGTGCCATCGGGATAGAGGTGCGCGCCCATCAGCGCCAGCCGCCGGGCGAGTTCGTCGCCGGGCGGGTTGCGGTGGCTGAGATGGACGGCGACGACCCGGGTCGTTTCGACCACGGCCTCCCGCCGCCGCAGCCGCGCGAGGACGTCGGCGAACGTCGCCAGGTCGAGATGGTCGCCGAAGCCGGGCCGGTCGCCGTTGTTCTCCTCCATCAGCACGACGTCGAAGGCGCGTCCGGTCAGCGCGTCCAGGGTCGCCGGTGGCAGCGGCGCGGCGGTGTCGCAGGCGTAGAGCAGGCGTCCGCCGTCAGGGGCCGTGATGTCGTAGAGCAGCGCCGGGCCCACGAACGCGGCCCCGTGGTTGGCCGCCAGCGCGCGGATCTCGAAACCGTCCAGTGACAGGACGTCACCGGCGTGTGCCAGCCGGAACCGCAGCGCCCCCGTGTCCCCGTCCGGGGGCGCCACGAAGGGACGGCAGGCGTCCAGCGAGGCGGGCGGCCCGACGACGTCCAACGGACGGGTGGCCACCGTCGACCACGTCCGCCACAGCAGGGCCGCGGGGCCGGTGTGATCGCCGTGGGCGTGGCTGAACAGCAGGTGACGCACGTCGGCGAGCCGCACCCCGAACCTGGTGGCGGCGCGCGGCACGTCCGGCCCGCAGTCGATGAGCAGGCGGTCGTCGACGAGCACCGCGGTCTGGGTGCGCACCTGGTGTTCGCGGGCCCACTCGCAGGACGCACACCCACACCACGGGTTGGGCCAGCCGTCGGCCGACCCCGTGCCCAGCAGCCTCAGGCGCACTGGCCCGGACGCCTACGGGTGCGGATGGCGCCTGCGGTCGGCCAGCGTCATGAGCGCGATCACGACGCCGAGGAGCACGATCGCGCCGATCGTGACCAGCCCGACCTGCCACCAGACCAAGGGCGCCTCGTGCGACTCGGCGGTAGCCTCCGCGAGCAACGTCGTGACACCGTGCGAAGTCATGATCACGGTCTCCTTCCTCTGTGTCGACTGGCCCGGCCGTCCGACGGATCGTATGGGGTGTTTCCGTTCACCGGCCACCTGTCCGCCCGGCTACCGCCGCTGACCAGCGGCCACGCTCCGGATCCGCCACCGGTCGTCTCCTCCGGGCCCACCGTCGGTGTTGGATGGTGTCCGACGGACAGCGCGACGAGGACCGACGACCTGGACAAGGGGGCCAACGGTGAGCTGGACCTGGCGTTTCGAGACGGAGGACGGTGGGGCGGTCACTCCCGCTGGCTCGTTGCCGTCGGAGTCGTTCCCGACCCAGAGCGACGCCGAGACCTGGCTGGGAGAGATCTGGCAGGAGCTGCTGGCCGCCGGCGTCCAACAGGTGGTGCTCCACGAGGGCGATCGCAGAGTCTACGGCCCGATGAGCCTGCGCTCCGTCGACTAGCGGCCGTCGACCAGCGGCCCTGCCGCCGAACGCGCCGATCGTGTCTTGCGGGCGTTCGGCGGCCCGTGCCTGGTAGACCCACCGGTCAGGCCCACGGCCGCGGGCCTGACCAGGCTGGCTGGGCCGGGCGGCTAGCCGACGATTTCCGGATCGGTGACGACCACGCCGTCGAGCACGGAGTCGATGCGGGCCAGCAGGTCGGGGTCGAGCTTCACTCCGGACGCCCTGACGTTCTCGTGGACCTGCTCCGGCCGGGACGCCCCGATGATCGCCGACGCCACGTTGTCGTTCTGGAGCACCCAGGCCACCGCGAGCTGGGCCGGGGACAGGCCGGCGTCGGCCGCGACGGGCAGCAGGTCCTGCACCCGGGCGAGGACGTCGTCGCCCAGCAGCCGCTGGATGAAGTGCCCGCCGGTCGTACTGGTGGCGCGGGTGTCCACCGGCGGCGGCTGGCCCGGCCGGTACTTGCCGGTGAGCACGCCCTGCGCGACCGGTGACCAGACGATCTGGGAGATGCCGGCGGCCCGGGAAGCCGGGACGACCTCGGCCTCGATCGTGCGCCACAGCAGCGAGTACTGCGGCTGGTTGGAGATGATCCGGTCGAAGCCCAGTTCGTCGGCTGTCCGCACCGCGTCCGAGATCTGCGCGGCGCTCCACTCCGAGACGCCGACGTAGAGGACCTTGCCGGCCCGCACGAGGTCGTCGAAGGCCCGCAGGGTTTCCTCCAGCGGCACGGTCGGGTCGTACCGGTGCGCCTGGTAGAGATCGACATAATCGGTGCGCAGCCGCCGCAGCGACGCGTGGCAGGACTCGATGATGTGCTTGCGGCCGAGGCCCCGGTCGTTCGGGCCGGGGCCGGTCGGCCAGAAAACCTTGGTGAACAGCTCGTAGGACTCCCGGCGGACGCCGTCGAGCGCCTCGCCCAGCACGGTCTCGGCGCGGGTGCCCGCGTAGACGTCGGCCGTGTCGAAGGTGGTGATGCCCTCGTCGAGAGCGGCCTGTACACAGGCGAGCGCCTGGTCCCGTTCGACCTGGTCACCATGGGTGATCCAGTTACCGTATGAGATCTCGCTGACGGACAGTCCGCTACGCCCGAGTCGTCTGTGCTCCACACAGTCACCTTAGAACGCCTGTGCCCCGAGACGCCCGGCCGTGAAATCACACGTTCATCGTTGGCCGTCCCGACGGCTCACCCGGGGCCGGGGCATCCGCCAGCGGGGAGGCAGGAGCGCGCGCTGCACCGAGTAGGCCCGGACCCGGACTCGCGAGTCCGGGTACTTCCGTGCCACCCGACGGCTGACCTGGCGGGCCAGGACCACCGAGTCGACGGCCACCGCGAGCAGGCCCAGCAGCATCAGCGAGGTGGTGACCAGCCGCACGTACGCGTTGGGGACGATGCCACCGAGGAAGTACACCAGGGCGGCGGCGAGGAAGAACGGCCCGATGTTGCGGCGGGTGTCGACGAAGTCCCGGGCGAGCGCCCGCTCGGGGGCGCGCTCGCGCGGCGGCAGCCTGCTGACGTCACCGGAGAGCATCGCCGCCCGGTACTCCCGGCTCGACCGGCGGCGCTCCTCGCGGACGCGGGCCCGGGCCTCCTTGCGGGACGTCGGGGTGGGCAGGGCGCCGCCGCGTGCGCGCGCCGCCCGCGCCTGGCTGCGCTTCGGGGTGGGACGGCCCTTCCCCACCCCGTTGCCCGGCCGGTTCCCACGTTCGGTGTCGGCGGTGGGGGGAGCGGAGTCGGCCGTGGCCACCGGTGTGTCCGCGGTGTCCGCGGTGTCCGCGGTGTCCGCGGTGTCCGCGGTGTCCGCGGTGTCCGCGGGATCGTCGGAGACGGACGTGCGTCGTTTCAACAGTGCCATCAGGGCAGCGCCAGCATCTGGTCGAGGGCCTTCCGGGCGTATGCCGCGACGTCGGGGTCGACCGTGATGCGGTTGACCGTCTCGCCGCGGACCAGGGATTCAAGGGCCCACACGAGGTGGGGCAGATCGATACGGTTCATGGTGGAGCAGTAGCACACCGTACGATCCAGGAAGACGACGGTCTTGTCAGGGTGCCGGTTGGCCAGCCGCTGCACCAGGTTCAGTTCGGTGCCGACGGCGAACCGGGAGCCGGGCGGGGCCTCGTCCACCGCCTTGATGATGTACTCCGTCGAGCCGACCAGGTCCGCGGCGGTGACGACCTCGTGCCGGCACTCGGGATGCACCAGTACGGTGATGCCGGGTATCCGGGCGCGCACCTCGTCGACGCAGCCGAGGCTGAACCGGCCGTGCACCGAGCAGTGCCCCTGCCACAGGATCATCCGGGCGTCCCGCAGCTGTTCGCGGGTGAGGCCGCCGCCGGGGCGGTGCGGGTTGTAGACGACGCAGTCGTCCAGCGACATCCCCATCTCCAGCACGGCGGTGTTGCGGCCGAGATGCTGGTCGGGCAGGAACAGCACCCGCTCGCCGCGCCGGGCCGGCCCGAACGCCCATTCCAGCGCCCGGCGGGCGTTGGAGGACGTGCAGATGGTGCCGCCGTGCCGTCCGGTGAACGCCTTGATGGCGGCGGAGGAGTTCATGTAGCTCACCGGGACGGTGCCCTCGGCGAGGCCGGCGTCCGCGAGCGTCTCCCAGGCCTGTTCGACCTGTTCGGCCGTGGCCATGTCGGCCATGGAGCAGCCGGCGGCGAGATCGGGCAGGATCACCTGCTGGTGGTCGCCGGTGAGAATGTCGGCGCTCTCCGCCATGAAGTGCACGCCGCAGAAGACGATGTGCCCGGCCTCGGGCCGGGCGGCGGCCTGCTGGGCGAGTTTGAACGAGTCGCCGGTGACGTCGGCGAAGGCGATGACCTCGTCCCGCTGGTAGTGGTGGCCGAGGACGAAGACGGAGTCACCGAGGGCGGCTCTGGCCGTTCTCGCCCGTTCGACGAGCGTCGGGTCGGACGCGGGCGGCAGCGCGCCGGGGCAGTCGACCCCGCGTTCACTGTCGGGATCCGAGCCGCGTCCGAGTAGCAGCAGCTCGAGCGGCCCGGCCAGGGGCCGGGAGCGTGGCGGGGCCGGCGGTGTGACCGGAGGTGTTCCCGGCGCCGCGACGCCGGCGCGTTCGAGCGCGGGATGGGTCGTCATGCTCGCTCCTGAGGTCGACCGGCTGTCCGTGGCCTGGCCGCACGCATGGGGACGTATGGTCGGTAAGACTCTAACTCGCCACGGCCCTGTACCGCACCGTCTGGGACCTTCTGCCGTACCGCGCGGGACGAGTTCGT
Organism: Protofrankia symbiont of Coriaria myrtifolia; assembly: GCF_900634755.1. NCBI lineage: Bacteria > Bacillati > Actinomycetota > Actinomycetes > Frankiales > Frankiaceae > Protofrankia > Protofrankia symbiont of Coriaria myrtifolia. The sequence goes on along the minus strand of NZ_CAAAFS010000258.1, from coordinate 37,647 downwards.
GATCACAGCCGCGGGTCGTGTGCTTGGTCGTGCGCGGACGACCTGCGTACGATGGGAAGGCAATCGCGGCGGGCGGTGTTCCATCCAGGCGTGTGCAACGGCTCGCTGGTGAGGACGGGAGGACTGTCGTCGCGACGGCACGAACGGCGACCGTGCATGAAGGGTGGCGTCGCGGGCATCCCATGTTGTTGCCTACAGTGATGCGCACGTACTGGATGCGCACGTATTGCGAGTAGCCGAATACCTCTGGCATCCCTGCACACGTATCCAATCGGCCGAAGGAGGAGCGACGGTGGCTGCCGTCGTGACTCCCCACGCCCCAGGGAATATTCACTAGGGAGCAGCCTCCATGACAGTCCAGGACACGACGACCGATACGGCGACCGGCGTGGACACAGCGACTCGTTCGAACACCGTCATCCTGACCGACGTGGCCGCGCACAAGGTGAAGGGCCTGCTCGAGCAGGAGGGGCGTGAGGACCTCCAGCTGCGGATCGCCGTCCAGCCCGGCGGCTGCTCCGGCATGCGCTACCAGCTCTTCTTCGACGAGCGGCAGCTTGACGGCGACACCGTCCTCGACTTCTCCGGTGTCAAGGTCGCGGTCGACCGGATGAGCGGCCCGTACCTCGGCGGGGCGACGATCGACTTCGTCGACACGATCGAGAAGCAGGGCTTCACGATCGACAACCCGAACGCGGCGGGCTCCTGTGCCTGCGGCGACTCCTTCCACTGATCCCTGGCGCCCTGCTGGTTCCCGGGGTCGGGCGCTGATTTCTGGGGCCCGGCCGGGCGTGTTGCCATGGTCGGGGTGGCGGTAGGCGTCCGTCGCCGAGGCGACATCAGCCGGTGGGTCCGGTCCGGGGTGCCGGACAGCGCCGGGGTTGCCGACGGTGTCCGTTCGGTGTGGCGTCGATGGTGGCGTGGGTTGTGACGTGTGGCCGGCTGGGAGTGGCCAGCCGGCCACACGTCTGCCGTGTCCAGATGTCGGATGGACCCGGCAGTTACGGACGATGGCCAGGTAGAATCACGCATCGTGCCTATTGCCGTTACGGGTTCCATCGCGACCGACCATCTCATGCGCTTTCCGGGCCGGTTCGCCGAGCAGCTACTGGCCGACCAGCTGGACAGGATCTCCCTGTCGTTCCTTGTCGACGACCTGGTCATCCGGCGCGGGGGAGCGGCCGCCAACATCTGTTACGGGCTCGGACGGCTGGGCCTGCGTCCCGTTCTCGTCGGGGCGGTGGGCGAGGACTTCGCCGACTACCGGTCCTGGCTCGACCGCAACGGTGTCGACACGAACTCGGTGTATGTGAGCGAAATTGCCCACACCGCCCGTTTCGTGTGCACCACCGACGACGACCTCTGCCAGATCGCCTCCTTCTATCCCGGCGCGATGAGCGACGCCCGGCTGATCGAGCTGCGTCCGATCGCCGACCGCCTGGGCAGCCTGGACCTGGTGCTGATCAGCCCGAACGACCCGGAGGCGATGCTCCGCCACACCGACGAGTGCCGCGAGCGGTCGATCCCGTTCGCGGCCGATCCCTCCCAGCAGCTCGCCCGGATGGACGGCCCGCAGATCCGCCGGTTGGTCGACGGCGCGGCCTGGCTGTTGTGCAACGAGTACGAGAAGAGCCTGCTGGAGAGCAAGACCGGCTGGTCGGACACGCAGGTGCTCCAGCGGGTGGGCGTCCGGATCACCACCCACGGCGCGGACGGGGTCGCCATCGAGGCCGTTGGGCAGGCGCCGATCCGGGTGCCGGTCGTGCCCGCCCGGGTCACCCCGGATCCGACCGGTGTCGGGGACGCCTTCCGCGCCGGCTTCTTCGCGGGACGCGCCTGGGAACTGTCGTTGGAGCGCAGCGCGCAGCTCGGCTGCCTGCTCGCCACGCTGGCGCTGGAGACCATCGGCACCCAGGAGTACGAAACCGTTCCGGCCGAACTGGTCAAGCGCCTGTCGGAGACCTACGGCGCGGACGCCGCCGCACAGATCGCGGCGCACCTGTCCACGGCCTGACCAGGGCCCCCCGGGGGGCCGCGGTCCCCGGGGCCACAGCCTGACCGGGGATTCCTGACCGAGGATTCAGGTGAGCCGGCGGACGAGGTAGGCCGTCCCGCCCGTGGGCAGCGCCCGGGTCGCGACCAGCTCCTGAGCGCGCATCCGGCACCAGGCGGGGACGTCGAGGTCCGCGGCCGGGTCGTCCGCCCACAGCACCAGGGTGGCGGCGAGGTCGAGATCACCGATGCGGCGGGCCAGTTCGATGATCGGCAGCGGGCATCGCCGGCCCCGTGCGTCCGCGGTGAACGCCGCCACGTCCCAGTGGATGTCGTCCGTATTATCCGTTTTATTTATATTTTTTGTCATAGCCCGACTGTTCGTCATGGTCCGGTTGTGCATCACGGTCCGGTTGTGCATCGCGGGCCGGTTGTGTGTCACAGTCCGGCGGCCCCGGCCCGTTCGCGGACGCGGGCGACCGCGTCCGGCAGGACCGCCAGCAGGGCGTCGACGTCCCCGCTGTCGGACTCCCGGCCGAAGGACACCCGAATGTTCCCCTGCGTCAACGCACCCATCGCGGCGAGCACGTGGCTCGGGGTGAGCGTGTCGGAGGTGCAGCTGGAACCGCTGCTGACCGCGATGCCCGCCCGGTCCAGTTCGTGCAGCAGCGACTCGCCGTCGACGTATAGGCAGGAGAAGGTGATCATGTGCGGCAGCCGGCCGGCCGGGTCGGGGTCGCCGAGCACCTCGACGTCCGCTATGAGCTCGGGCAGTCGGGCCTGTAGCCGTTCCACATAGCCGGCCAGGCGTGGACCCTCGGTGATGATTTCGTTGGCCCGGGCGTGCAGGGCCGCGGCCGTAGCGACGATCCCCGCGACGTTGGGGAAGCCGGCGACCCGCCCGCCCTCGCGCTCGTCCGCGGGCAGCGGGTTGACCCAGCGGCGTCCGGTGCGCACCACCAGGATGCCCACGCCCGCCGGCCCGCCGAACTTGTGCGCGCTGGCGCTGAGCAGGTCGGCGCCCAGCGCCGTGACGTCCACCGGTATCCGCCCGAGCGACATGGCCGCGTCCACGTGCAGCGGGACGCCCATGGCGTGCAGGACATCCGCGGCCGCAGCCACCGGCTGGATGGTGGCGACCTCGTGGTTGGCGTGCTGCAGGCTGGCCACCGCCGTGTCCGGCGGGGGAGTGAAGCTCACCGGATCGACACGGCCGAACCTGTCCACCCCGATGGTGCCGACCAGGCCGCCGGCGTGCTCGTGCCACTCGGCGGCGTGCAGGACACAGGAGTGTTCCACGGCGCTGACCAGGATGCGGCTGCCGGCGCGGCGGCGGGCCCGGGCCGCGCCGAGCAGCGCGAGCTGGGCCGCCTGGGTGCCCGAGGCGGTGAAGCTGACCTCGTCCGGCCGGGCGCCGATCACCCCGGAGACCGTCTCCCGGGCGGCGTCGAGCAGCATGCGGGCCTGCCGGGCGTCGCGGTACAGCCGGGCCGGGTCAGCCCACCCCTCGTCGATCGCGGCCAGCAGGGCCGCCCGGGCCGTCGGATGCAGAACGGCCGTAGAAGCATGATCGAGATAGGCCGGCACGCCTCCCACGGTATGCCGCCACGTTCACGCCATGCTGGCGCGCGGGCCCGTCTCGCCGCAGGCCCGAAGCGGCGGCCGAGAGCCACGACATAACTGTCCGACCCAGGAAAGATCGCCAAAAGTTTGTCGTTGACGGCCGTTCTGCCGGTCGATGTATCGTCCGGCTGCCCGGACACATCCTGAGAGCCGCCTTATGGATCCGGATGGTCACGACATTTCGTCCAGGCGCTGGTAGACGGTGGGGCGTCCTCTGCCGCCGAGCTGGACGATCAGACCTCGACCGCGCAGCCGACGAAGTGCCCTGCGGATGGTGGGGGCGGTCAGTCCCGGGTCTCTTTCCAGCTCCGAAACGGTCCGCGTTCCCTTGGCGAGAGCCTGGTGGATCCGCAGTTCCGTGGTGTTCAGATCCGTCTCGGCCGGCGTGGCTGTCCTCCGCTGGAGAACGACGGTGAACCGGATGCCGCTGTCGATGTAGTGGGCGGGCGGCAGATGGTATGCGGCGAGCGCGTCGGTAATGGTCGGGATGCCGCTTGCGAGAGCTTCGATGACGCGGGCCCCGGTCTCCGGGGAACGGACGTGCTGGCAGATGGCGACCAGCCTGGCGTTGCGTGCCGAGGTGACGGTGTCCCGGCTGAGGCGGTCGACGGTGATGCCGTACAGCCCGCCCGGATCCGCCACGACGAGGCGGTCCCGCCGCAGCCGTACCTCGACAGCGAGGCCGGCGGACCAGTGGTCGAGATCACGGTGGACCAGGGCGTTGGCGACCAGTTCACGGAAGGCGACGAACGGATAGGTAGGACTGTCGTGCTCGGTACCGTCCGCCTCGGAGACGATCGACGTGTCGAACGTACGTCTGGCCCACAGCAGCGCGGCGTCGAGCATCCGTGGAATGGATCCGGTGATCGTGACCTGGTTCCTGGCGCGTGTTCCAGCGGGATCGGTCGACAGCGGCTCGGCCGATGCCTGGATGACGTACCGGGGAAACCACTGCTGAGGGTGGACGTCGAGCGCGAGCAGGCCGGCGACGGTGGGCCGGCCGTCGGTGAGGACGACGAACGGTTCGCACCTGCCCGCGCGGGGGTTCCGGCCATGTCGTGGTCGCTCAGAACCTCAGCGAGGTCAGGGCTGGGCCGGGCGTGGTGCGGCGGCGCTGTTTCCGGCAGACGCGTCTCCGTTCGCGGACGCCGGTGGGCCGCACGGCGCGTCGGCGTCCATGTGACGTCGATCGATGCGAGCGATGTGGAGTCGTATCTGATTTTCAGACATGCTGGTGGTCGTGCGCACCGTAACGGCGACCGAGGCGTCCCGCGGGTTCTCGGATCTGCTTGACGCGATCGAGGCCGGCGAGACCATCGTGATTACACGAGGCAATCGACCAATTGCGGAAATTGGGCCGGCGCGTCGGCGAACCGGAGCCGATCTTCGAGCTGTGCTTGTCGGCACCACGCCACCGGATGACGCCTTCGAGGCGGACATCGCGCAGGCGGTCGGTCACCTGGCCGTGGACGAGGGCGACCCGTGGGCCGCCGCCTGATCCTCGACACCGGCATCCTCATCGCCTACGAACGGGGAACGGTCGACCGCGCCGCCCTGGACGACGACGAACTCGCGGTCGCGGCCGTGTCGATCGCCGAGTATCGGGTGGGGATCGAACTGGCCGACATCGCAGCCAGGGCCACCCAACGTTCACAGGCACTGGCCGCCATGACATCCGTGCTGGACGTGCTGGACTACACGCAGGGCACGGCCGCTCACCACGCCCGTCTCATCGCGGCCTCACGCCGGATCGGACGGCGTCGCGGCGCCCACGATCTGATTATCGCGGCCCATGCGGCCGAGACCGGACGGATCGTCCTCAGCCGCGACGTCAAAGCCCGTTTTGCCGATCTTCCTGGCGTCCTCGCGGCGGAGGTATAGGCATCCTCCCGCCACGGATTCGGGAAGGCCCCGTCGCCGCGGGTTGTGGCGGGCCGTCTGTCGCACCACAAGCCGACGGCGGGGCGAAAAGGTGGTCCGGCGGGTTGTCCGGGATGCCTTCGTCGGGGCGGGAGGGCTCACCTGTCGGGGCTCTGGCGTGATGCCGGACGGGTAGCTGGGATACGCTCCTGCCGCAGCATCTACAGCTTGTCGAAGAGCCCTGCGTCGACCGGGTTGGTTCGCCCGGGCCGACGCATTCGTGGGAGGCAGGACCTGGTGACCCGATCCTTCGGCCGACCTCGGCCGTTGCCCGCCGATGTCGAGGAAGCGGCCGCCTCCGACGCTGCCCGGGCGGGGAGTACGAACCGCGCGCGAGGTTCTGATCACCGCGCCGCCCGTGCCCGGCCGCGGCGGCGCCGCTTGGCCCTGACGGCCGGGCTCGCGCTGCTCGTCATGACCGCGACCGGGTGTGATGTTCCCAACTTCGGTTTCCCCGACGGAGTGACGGACCAGACACCGCGCATTCTGAACCTGTGGCAGGGCTCCTCGATCGCGGCGCTCGCCGTGGGCGTGTTCACCTGGGGTCTGATCTTCTACGCGATCATCGTGTTCCGGAAACGGTCGGACGACCTGCCGCGGCAGGTCCGGTACAACCTGCCGGTCGAGATCCTGTACACCGTCGTGCCCCTGGTCATCGTCGCCGGGCTGTTCTACTACACGGCCCGGGACGAGATCGAGATCAACCGGCTGCCACCCGACCCGGACGTCACCGTCAACGTGATCGGTTTCCGCTGGAACTGGCAGTTCCGCTATCTCGACACCGGTCGCGACGGCACCGCCCCGATAGAGGTCACCGGCAGGCCCGGCGAGCCGGCCGTCCTGGTGCTCCCGCAGAACCGGACGATCCGCTTCATCGAGACCTCGCCGGATGTGATCCACTCCTTCTGGGTGCCTGAGTTCCTGTTCAAACGGGACGTGGTCCCCGGCCGGATCAACCAGTTCCAGCTCACGATCACCAAGACCGGTACCTTCGTGGGCCGTTGCGCGGAGCTGTGCGGAGTCGACCACGACCGGATGAACTTCTCCGTCAAGGTGGTCCCCGGTGACGAGTACGACCGGTTCATCGCCGAACGGACCCGCCCGGCCTCGGACGTGACCCCGGCCACAGTCACCGCCGCCGGGGCGCCCGCGCAGACATCCGCCGCACCGAGCACCTCCGGGAGCCGACAGTGACACTGGTGCACGAGCCGCCGGCCGGCCACGTCGAGGATCTCCACACCAGGCCGCGGACGAACCTGCTCGGCTACCTGCGGACGACGTCCCACAAGGACATCGCCCTGCTCTACGGCGTGACCTCCTTCATCTTCTTCCTCTTCGCCGGGATCATGGCCGAGCTGATGCGGATCGAGCTTGCCCGGCCTGGTCTGCAGATCGTGTCGAACGAACAGTTCAACCAGTTGTTCACGATGCACGGCACGCTGATGCTGCTGATGTTCGCCACGCCCATGGCGTTCGCGTTCGCGAACTTCCTGATACCGCTGCAGATCGGCTCGCCGGACGTGGCCTTCCCCCGGCTGAACGCGCTGTCCTACTGGTTCTTCCTCTTCGGTAGCCTGACCGTCGTCACGGGCTTCCTGACCCCGGGCGGCGCGGCGGACTTCGGCTGGTTCGCCTACGCCCCGCTGAACAACTCGCTCTATTCGCCGGGGGCCGGCGCCGACCTGTGGATTCTCGGCCTGGCGCTGTCCGGTCTGGGTACCATCCTCGGCGCGGTCAACATGATCACGACGATTCTCTGTCTGCGGGCGCCGGGTATGACGATGTTCCGGCTGCCCATCTTCTGCTGGAACTTCCTGATCACTTCGATCCTGGTGCTGATCGCCTTCCCGGTCCTCACCGGCGCGCTGCTCGCGCTTGAGGCGGACCGCCGGCTGGGCGCGCACATATTCGACGCGGCCAACGGCGGCGCGATCCTGTGGCAGCACCTGTTCTGGTTCTTCGGCCATCCCGAGGTCTACATCATCGCCCTGCCGTTCTTCGGCATCATCAGCGAGGTCCTGCCGGTCTTCTCCCGCAAGCCGCTGTTCGGGTACAAGGGGCTGGTCTTCGCGACGGTCGGTATCGGCGCGCTGTCGGTGGCGGTGTGGGCACACCACATGTTCGCCACCGGGGCCGTCCTGCTGCCGTTCTTCGCCTTCCTCTCCTTCCTGATCGCGGTGCCGACCGGGATGAAGTACTTCAACTGGATCGGCACCCTGTGGCGAGGGCAGATCACCTTCGAGACGCCCATGTTGTTCGCACTGGGCTTTCTCGTGACGTTCCTCTTCGGCGGCCTCACCGGCGTGCTGCTGGCCAGCCCGCCGATCGACTTCCACGTCAGTGACAGCTACTTCGTGGTCGCGCACTTCCACTACGTCGTTTTCGGCTCGGTGGTCTTCGCCGCGTACGCCGGGATCTACTTCTGGTTTCCCAAGGTCACCGGGCGGCTGCTCGACGAGAAACTCGGGAAGATCCATTTCTGGGCGTTGTTCTTCGGCTTCCACCTGACCTTCCTGATCCAGCACTGGCTGGGCGTGAAGGGTATGCCGCGCCGGGTCGCCGACTACTCGCCCACCGACGGTTTCACCACCTACAACACGATCTCCACGGCCGGCGCCTTCCTGTTGGCCACCTCGACCCTGCCGTTCATCTACAACGTCTGGCGTTCGTACAAGAAGGGCGAGCTGGCCGTCGTGGACGACCCGTGGGGCTACGGGAACTCCCTGGAATGGGCGACGTCCTGCCCGCCGCCGCGCCACAACTTCCGCTCGCTGCCGCGTATCCGCTCGGAACGGCCGGCTTTCGACCTGCACTATCCGCAGGCGGCGGGCAGCGTGGACTACCACGCCACGCCTGAAATCAAATAGCCGACCCGTGGGCCGGCAGGAGACCAGCCGAAGCCGATGCGATGATTTTTTCGCGTCGGCGGAGGCCGCAAGGGAGGAGCGGTAGCCATGAAGATCGAAGGCGTGGTCTTCCTCGTATTCACAATCTTCTGCGCGGCGGTCGACGTGGTCTACTGGTTCACGTCACAGGATCCGACCGGCACCGTCGCGTTGGCGCTGTGCGGCAGCCTCGGCCTGCTGGTCGGTGGATATCTGCTGTTCACCGCCCGCCGGATCGGAGCGCGGCCACAGGACCTGCCCGACGCCGAGGTCGCCGACGGAGCCGGGGAACTCGGGCACTTCACACCGGGTAGCTACTATCCGATCTTCATCGCGTTCAGCGCCAGCCTGGTTGTCTTCGGCATCGTCTTCGGCGTCTGGCTCGCTCTGATCGGCGGGCTCCTGACGCTGTTCTTCGTCACAGGCCTGCTGTTCGAGAACCTGTGGCACCCACCCGTCCCCGAAGACTGATCCTGTTTCCGGTGGGCCGGACGCCGGCCCACCGGGAACAGGCGGCCCTGGGCTGGGCCGGCCGCCCACGCGCGGGACAGCCCAGGTGAGACAGGTCCTGACCTGCTCTGGATGGAACTTCCGCCTGTCGGCGCCCATCGGTACGGACGTACGCGAACGGACATACGCGACAGGTCCTCCGGCAGGGGCCGGATCTGTCCTGGGTGAAAACCGGCCTCTGGGTGAACCGGTGCTGCCCTGGCCTCAGACGCCGCTGGACGCGGCGGCGGCAGCCGCCTGGCTCGTCCTGACCCAGCGCCCCAGCGCGGCTTCGGCCGCGCCGGAATCCAGCGACCAGGCGGCCCGGCTGAGCTGACGCTGGATCTGCTCGCTCACCGGTGCGGCGGTCGGCCCGGTGGAGGCGACCAGAGCCGTCGCGGCGGCCAGCAGGACGGCGTCGCGTACCAGCCCACGACGTCCGGCCAGCAGAACACGGGCGACCTCGGCGTTGTGGGCGGCGTCACCACCCCGCAGCTCCGCGGGGTCGCCGGGCTGAATGCCCACCGTTCGTGGGTCGAAGGCCTCCTGCCGGACCGTGCCGCCACTGATCACCCACACCGTCGACGTGGTCGTCGGCGTGAGCTCGTCGAGGCCGTCGTCGCCCCGGAACACCAGGCCCCGGGTGCCGCGCGCGGCGAGCACGCCCGCGACGACCGGGGCCAGCTGTGGATCGGCGACCCCGATGGCCTGGGAGGCGGGCCGGCCCGGGTTGGTCAGCGGCCCGAGGATGTTGAAGAAGGTGGGCACGCCGAGCTCACGGCGCGTCCCGGCCGCGTGCCGCATGGCCGGATGGAAGACCGGGGCGAAACAGAAGGCAGCACCCGCCCGGGCCAGGCAGGTGCCGACGGCGGCCGGCGGCAGGTCGATGACGACGCCGAGTTCCTCCAGCAGGTCGGCCGTGCCGCACCGCGAGGACGCGGCCCGGTTGCCATGCTTGATCACGGGGATGCCGGATCCGGCGACCACGAGCGCCGCCATGGTCGATATGTTCACCGAATGTGATCGATCTCCGCCGGTGCCGCAGGTGTCCACCGCGCGTTCCCGAACGTCGTCGGAGACCTCCAGCGGCGCGGCGTGGTCGAGCATCGCTTCGACCAGGCCGCGGACCTCCTCGGCGGTCTCACCCTTGGCCCGTAGCGCCACCGCGAAGCCGGCGATCCGGGCGGGTGACGCCGCGCCGGACATGATCTGCTGCATCGCCCAGCCGGCATCCTCGGCGCGCAGTGAGTCCCCGCGCAGGAGCAGCGTGAGAAGTTCGGCCCAGCTCGGCTGGCCGGCGGGTACGGGTACGGCCGGCTCGTCCCTCTCCGTGCCTGTTGGCTCCGTGCCTGTTGGCGTGGCCATCATCCCTGTCTTCCCCGTTGTGATCGTACTTGGTTGTTCCTGGCGTCCGGTCGTTCCCGCTGCCCCGGCTGCTCCCGGACCACCGAGCTGTTCGTGCCGTCCGGCCATCCGGGTACCGCGCGGACTGTTTCTCGGACGGATCGCGGGTAGTCCGACCGGCCGGGCCGGCGTGCCGGGTGGGGCCGTGGCCGGGCGTTGGGCGCCATGGCCCCAGGGCACTGCCGTCAGCAGGGAAGGGACGTGTCAGTGAGCGGGGGAGGACTGCGCGCGGGGCGCCGGCGAGTGCCGGCGGCGCAGCAGCGTGACGACGACCTCGGTGAGCTCGGCGGGGCCGACCGGATGAGCGACCACCGCGTCCGCCAGCGACCAGCTCGCCAGCCAGCGGTCGTCCCGACGGGCGACCAGCAGGACGGTGGGCGGGGGGTTGGAGATCTCGTTCTTGATCTGCCGGGACAGGCCCATACCCCCGCTGGGGGCGGCCTCGGCGTCCAGGACGCAGATGTCGGCTTCCCCGTGGTCGACCGCGTCGATCACGGACGGGCCGTCCGTGGCGTCCAGGAACTCCAGGATGCCGAGTTCGCGGTCGGGAAGCGGGCCGATGGCGAGCTTCACCCGCTCCCGGACTTCGGGCTTGTCCGCGTACACGAGAACGGTACTCATGCGACCGCAGGCCTTTCACTCGAAGCGGCCGTTGGCAGGATGGCGCCCGATGGGAGCGTCGAGGAGTCACACACCGCGACCGCGGCAGTGTGCGCCCATGGTGGGTGTGCGCCCATGGCGTGATGTGTGCCCATGGTGAGGGACCCGCCCGCAGGGTATCCGATCGTGCTGACAGGTGACGCCCACGGTCGTGGCACCGGGAGCTGTGCGGGACACGCAGGGGAGATGCCGATGTGTCATCGCCCGGTCCGCCAGGCTGGGCGTGGCGGGTTTGCGGGACTGCCGTCCTCTAGTAGAGAATGAGACTCGTTCTCAAGGGTGTCGACCGCAGCAAGATTCAGTCGCGGCCAGCCATGACCAAACGTCACAAGACAATTGCGGACGGTTTGCTAGGGCAGGGCGTGTCTACCAACGGCATCGGACGTGACAGCATCGGATGTGACATGGACGGTCAGCAGGCTCTCCGTCTCACCCCCCAGCGCCGCGCGGTGCTGGAGGTGCTTCAGACTGCCCACAACCATCCGACAGCGGCCGAGGTCTACGATCGCGTCCGAGAAGTCGCGCCAGGTATCGGCGCTGCCACCGTCTACCGGTCTCTGGGGCTGCTCGTCCAGGCCGGACAGGCCCTCGAGCTCAGTCTCGGCAACGGTACGGCCGCCCGCTACGACGGGAACACCAGCCGTCACGACCATCTGGTCTGTGACCGCTGTGGACAAGCCGTGGACATCGATCTGCCGAGCCCGGTGGAGATGATGGTCGACGAGCTCGCGCACAGCACCGGCTTCGCGATCACAGGCTACGACCTGCAGTTGCGCGGCCTGTGTCCGTCCTGTCGACCGGGTGGTTGATCACCGGAAGCCCTGAACACCATCGGTTGTCGCGCGGCCGGTGTCCCACTCGAGGTTTCCCGCGCCGCCGCGAGCCACTCATCCGAGCGGTCGTCACCATCCTGGACGGCCGCACCCCAAGGGCGTCGCCTCGCACCAGAGGTGACCGCACTTGAAGAAGGTCACCAGAGACGACCGCACCCGAAAGAAGGTCACCAGAGGTGACCGCACCCGAAAGAAGGAGCATGTATGTCCAAGCTTGACGGCACGAAGACGCACGACAACCTCAAGGAGGCGTTCGCCGGCGAGAGCCAGGCGAACCGCCGTTACCTCTACTTCGCCCGGGTGGCGGACATCGAGGGCCTGACCGATGTCAGCTCGCTCTTCCGCGACACCGCCGAGGGTGAGACCGGTCACGCTTTCGGCCACCTGGACTTCCTCGCCAAGGTCGGCGACCCGGCGACGGGGAGCCCGATCGGTGACACCGCCAAGAACCTTGCCAGCGCCGTGGCGGGGGAGACCTACGAGTTCACCGCGATGTACCCGGGCTTCGCCAAGACCGCCCGTGAGGAGGGCTTCGAGGAGATCGCCGACTGGTTCGCCACCCTCGCGCGCGCCGAGAAGACCCACGCCGGCCGCTTCCAGAAGGCCCTGGACACGCTGGACACAGTCGCGGCGGAATAACTCCGGCAGGCCGTACCGCTTCGGGCTGTCACCAGGGCGGAGCCGCCTGCCGCCGAGAAGGTAGCTGGCCGGGGTGGACGCACAGGTCGCGTCCGCCCCGGCCACTACACGTTGTCGGCGCGTGACGTTGTCGGCGCGTGCCCGGCGGACGGCCTCCCGGCCGCTTCATGATCTGGCGGATGTCGGCGTAACATCCGGCGCGCCGCCCATGCCTTCGATGATCGTCAGGGAGTCCCAACGATGGCGCTCAGTGTCGCCGACATCATCACCGACCCCGAGGTCTACTCCGCCCAACGGCCGAGCCTGCGCGCCCGCATCCTGCCGGTGAGGGCGGAGCGCCGAATCCGGGTCGGCGACATGCTCCTGTTCGAGTTCGAGAACGAGCAGACCCTGCGCTACCAGGTGCAGGAGATGGTCTACACCGAACGGCTGCGCGACCCCTCGGAGGTCGCCCACGAGATCGACATCTATTCCCGCCTGCTGCCCTCCAGCCACACGCTGACCGCCACCCTGTTCATCGAGCTTGACGTCCTGGACGCCGTGCGCGCGGAGCTGGAGCGGCTGGCCGGCGTGCAGCGCAGCATCCGGCTGGAGATCGGCGGCGTACCGGTGCCGGCCGAGGAGATTCTCGGCCCCGACGAGGACCCGGACGTCCCGAGCCAGACCGTGTCCGTGCACATGCTGCGGTTCCTCCTCAACGACGACACCCGGGATGCCTTCCGGGATCCGGCCGTGCCGGTCGAACTGGTGGTCGACCATCCCGCCTACAACGAGGCGACACCGATCACCGGCACGACCAGGACGTCCCTGATCGCGGACCTCGCGCTACGCGGCTGACCGCCCACGCGGCTGGTCGTCCGCCACACAGCCGGCTGCCGGCGCTCCGGCCCGGCCTTCCTGTCGGCCTGCCTGGCCTGGCTCGTCAGCCCTGCTCCGTCCCCGGTGTCCTGTCGCGGACGGTCGCGGGCCGCCGTGGGGCGGCGGTGTCGTTCGCGGCGAGCCGGGCGAGCCAGGCGTTGTAGGCGGCCTCCCGGGCGAGCAACTCGGCTTCCGGATCCGCCTCCGGAACGGGCCCGAGCTCCCGATCCGCATTCTGTTCCGTCTCCCGCGCCCGTCCGGCTGTCCCGTCCCGCTCGGTCGCGGGGTGCCCGGGTGTGCCCGGGCGTGCTCGGGCGGGGCCCGCGGCGGCGTCGAGCAGCCGGTCCAGGCGGCGGTCCTCGCGGGCGGCCTCCCGGTCGTCCGCCCGTGACCACTGGATGAACAACGCGACGAACACCATGGCGCCGACCACCTCGCCGGCGGCCCACATCAGCCCGGCGCCGGTCTGCTGGTCGCCGAGCGGGCTGGACCCCCAGGTCCGGCCGAGCTCGGCATACCAGTCCGCGGCGAAGACCTCGTTGGTGGTGAACATAGCCAGCGCCCACAACGCGTGCATCGGGAAGGTCACGAACAGCAGGAGCAGCCGTCCCCAGTACGGCAGCCGTCCCGGCATCGGGTCGAGTCCGATGATCGGCCAGTAGAACAGGCAGCCGACGGCCAGGAAGTGCACGTGCAGGAACAGATGGAGCGCCGTGTGCCGCATCGACGCCTCGTACAGGCCGGTGAAGTACAGCCCGTAGAGGCTCACGATGAACGCGGCGAAGCCGACCAGCGGGAAGGTGACCACCCGCGCCACCCGGCTGTGCAGCAGCCGTACCAGCAGCCGGCGGGGACGCAGCGGCAGGGCCCGCAGCGCCAGCGTCACGGGGGCGCCCAGCGCGAGCGGGATGGGCGCGACCGTGCCGAGCAGCATGTGCTGGACGGCGTGCGCGCTGAACAGGGCGGTGTCGTAGGCGGCTATCCCACCGACGAGCGCGTAGGCGACCACCACCAGGCCGGCCAGCCAGGAGGCCGTCCGCCAGCGGCTCCAGGCGTCTCCACGATCTGTGAGTCTGCTCACTCCAAACAGGTACAACCCGCCCATGAGGGCGACCAGTAGCAACGGGCCGGGCTCCGGCGAGATGTGCAGCAGCATTCGCCCGACGGTCGGTGGCGGTGGAAGTTCTCCCTGCCCGGACGATGCGAGCAGGCTTCCCGCGCCTGCCGTGGCAAGGGCGCCGGGACTGGTCACAGGCCCTGTCACCTCACTCCGATCGGGGTCGGACGGGGGTTCGGCCGAACCCTCGACAGCTCGTAGTCCTACCGAATGTCGAACCTACGGTGGCGCCTGACGGATCGCGTGCCAGAATGACCGACGTGGCCTCCGCCTCCGTCCTTGAGAAAGCTCCGCCGCCGCACCCGACGGCCAACCGTCCCTCGATGGTTTCGGTCGGAACGATCGTGTGGCTGTCATCGGAGCTGATGTTCTTCGCGGCCCTGTTCGCGATGTACTACACGATCCGATCGGTCGACAGCGACAACTGGCCGCCGACCACCGGCGTTCCCGCGGGGTCCGAGTACGGTCCGGTCCACCTGCACGTGGGTTTCGCGCTCTTCTTCACGACGATCCTGGTGCTCTCCAGTCTGACCTGCCAGCTCGGCGTGTTCGCCGCCGAGCGCGGTGACGTCTACGGGCTGCGCCGCTGGTACGTCATCACCCTGATCATGGGCCTGGTGTTCGTCGGCGGCCAGGCGTGGGAGTACTTCCGCGAGAACGAGTTCTCGATCTCGTCCCATGCCTACGGCTCCGTGTACTACCTCACGACCGGCTTCCACGGCCTGCACGTCATCGGTGGGCTCGTCGCCTTCGTGATCGTGCTGGCCCGGTCGACCTACGGCAGGTTCACGCCCGAGAAGGCGACGTCCGCGATCGTGACGTCGTACTACTGGCACTTCGTCGACGTCGTCTGGATCGGCCTGTACGCGACCATCTACCTCCTCCAGTGAGCCAGTGAGCGACATGACTGCATCTACGGGCGCTGCCCGCGCATCCGTACGCCGGCGTCGGCGTTCCTCGGCCGTGGTCCTGCTGGTGGCGCTCGCGGCCACCGGCGTGTTGTGGACGGCGTTCGCTCCGCGTGGGACGGCCGAGGACACCGCGGCGACCAACGAGGCCGTCCGGGCGGGGCAGGCCCTCTACCTCCAGGGCTGCTCAAGCTGCCACGGCCTGCAGGGCCAGGGCGGCAACCAGGCCCCGAGCCTGATCGGCGTCGGGTCGGCCGCGGTCGACTTCCAGGTCAGCACCGGGCGGATGCCGCTGGCGGCGCCGGGCGCGCAGGCCAAGCGCAAGGACCCGATCTACAGTCAGACGCAGATCGACCAGCTGGCCGCCTACATCGACAGCCTTGGCGGCGGCCCGCGGAAGCCGGTCATCGACGAGGCCGAGTGGAGCGACGCCGACCTGGCCCATGGCGGGGAGCTGTACCGGGCCAACTGCGCCCAGTGCCACCAGGCCGCGGGCGCGGGCGCGCCGCTGACCTACGGCAAGTACGCGCCGGACCTCAGCCACGCCACCCCGGTCCAGATCATCGAGGCGATGCGGACCGGTCCGGAGTCGATGCCCCTGTTCGGCCCGGGGCAGGTCGACAATGCCGACGCGGTCGCGATCGCCAAGTACATCCGGCACGTCAGCGAGGCCCCGGCCGCCGGCGGCCACGGTCTTGGTAAGTACGGCCCGGTTCCTGAGGGGCTGCTGGCCTGGCTGGTCGGAATCGGTGGCCTGCTCGCGGTGTGCCTGTGGATCGGAGCGAGGCAGAAGGTATGAGCAAGCAGGACGACGACAACGCCGGCCCGGGCGCGCCCGACGACAGCGGCGGCAGCATCTTCGACCGGGCCAAGCACCCGGTGAAGCCGTCAGGGGAGCCCGCACCCGGGTCCGACGTCAGCGCTGGCGGACCCGAACTGCGTCAGGGCCACGACGACGGTCCCGAGCGTCTCGGTACCCCTGAGCACCAGACCGACGCGACCCGCGCGGGGTCGACGGTCCTGCTGGCCGAGCCGCCCGAGCGGGGCGTGGGTGTACGTGATCCCCACGCCGAGGCGCTCGACCGCCGGGCCGAACGCCGGGCCGAGTGGCAGGCCGCGTTCTGGTTCGTGATCTCGATCATCGGGACGGTCGGGTTCGTTGTCACCAACTTCGTCGGTGACAAGCACAAGGAGTACTACACCCCGGCCCTGGGCACCGCGCTCGCCCTGGCCATGGGCGGCATCGGGTTCGGGATCATCATCTGGGCCAAGCGGCTCATGCCGCACGAGGAGGCCGTCCAGGAACGGCACCCCTTCAGGTCCGCGGACGAGGAGATCGCCGCCACCGAGGAGACGGTCGCCCTCGGCTACGCCGACACCGGGCTGGCCCGCCGGCCGCTGATCCGCCGGACCCTGCTCGGCGCGGGCACGGTGCTCGGCGCCCTGCTGGTGGTACCGCTGCTGAACCTGACCAACCGCAAGCCGGGCAAACAGCTCGACCACACCCACTGGGTGAAGGGCGCCCGGCTGGTCACCGGGGAGGGCACCCCGGTCAGGCTCGGTGACATCTCCATCGGCGGCATCGAGACGGTGTTCCCGGCGATCCCGGTCACCGAGCCCGACGGCAGGGTCCGTTACGAGCCCCAGCGCACCCTGCACCAGAAGGCCGACAGCGCCACCGTCCTGATCCGGCTCGGGCCGGACGAGAACCGGCCGCGGCCGGGTCGGGAGGACTGGGCCTACGACGGCCACGTCGCCTACTCCAAGATCTGCACTCACGCGGGCTGCCCGGTCAGCCTCTACGAGGCGCAGACCCACCACCTGCTGTGCCCCTGTCACCAGTCCGTGTTCGATGTGTTGGACGGATGCCGAGCGATCTTCGGGCCGGCCAGCCGGTCCCTGCCGCAACTGGCGCTCGGAGTCGACAAGGACGGATATTTCATCGCACGAGACGGTGACTACACCGAGCCCATCGGTCCCGCCTTCTGGGAGCGCTCATGACCACCGTCCCACCACCACCTCTGGTCAAGAGGCCGGGTCCCGTCCGCGCGCTCAACCGGGCGGCCGACGAACGGTTCGGCACGCAGGCGGCGTTGCGGCGCAACCTGAACAAGGTGTTCCCCGGCCACTGGTCCTTCATGATCGGGGAAATCGCTCTCTACAGCTTCGTCATCCTGGTCCTGACCGGCATCTATCTGACGCTGTTCTTCGACCCGAGCAACACCGAGGTCGTCTACGACGGCTCGTACGTACCGCTCAAGGGCGTCGAGATGAGCCGCGCCTACGCGTCGACCCTGGAGATCAGCTTCGACACCCGCGCGGGCCTGATCTTCCGCCAGATCCACCACTGGGCCGCGCTGCTGTTCGTCGCGTCCATCCTGGTGCACCTGATGCGGGTGTTCTTCACCGGTGCCTTCCGCAAGCCCCGCGAGGTCAACTGGCTGATCGGCGTCGGCCTGTTCGTGCTGGGCATCCTCGAGGGCTTCGCCGGCTACTCGCTCCCGGACGACCTGCTCTCCGGCACCGGGCTGCGGATCGCCGCGTCCATCGCCCAGTCGATCCCGGTCGTCGGCACCTGGGCGTCCTTCCTCGTCTTCAACGGTGAATGGCCGGGCGAGAACTTCATACCCCGGCTGTACGTCGTCCACATCCTGCTGGTGCCAGGCGTCCTGCTGGCGCTGATCGGCGCCCACCTGGGCATCCTCTGGCACCAGAAGCACACCGACTTCCCCGGTCCGGGCAAGACCGAGCACAACGTCGTCGGGCACCGGGTCTTCCCGGTCTTCGCGGCGAAGTCCAGCGGCTTCTTCATGCTGGTGTTCGCGATGCTCGCCCTGCTCGGGGGTCTCGCCCAGATCAACCCGATCTGGGCCTTCGGGCCGTACGACCCGGCGAACGTCAGCTCCGCCTCCCAGCCGGACTGGTACATCGGCTTCCTCGACGGGTCGACCCGGCTGTTCCCGCCGTGGGAGTTCCGCGGGCTCGGGCACACGGTCCCGGCGGTGTTCTGGCCGACGCTGATCCTGCCCGGCATCCTGTTCACCCTGCTGGCGGTGTACCCGTTCATCGAGGCGAAGGTCACCGGCGACAAGGAGTCGCACAACCTGCTGCAGCGTCCGCGCGAGACGCCCACCCGCACCGGCCTCGGCGCCTTCGCCATCACGTTCTACCTGGTGCTGTGGATCTCGGGTGGCAACGACGTCATCGCCAAGACGTTCGACATCTCGCTGAACGCGATGACCTGGGCGGGTCGGGTCGGCGCCATCGTCCTGCCGCCGATCGTCTTCTACTTCACCAGGAAGCTGTGCATCCACCTGCAGGAACGTGATCGTGAGATCGCCGAACACGGCATCGAGACCGGGATCATCCAGCAGCTGCCCAACGGGGAGTTCGTGGAGGAGCACCGGCCGAAGCTGCCACCGGTGCCCGACCACCCCCGGGTGCCGACCGACCGGGTGGCCCTGCCGTCCGCGGGGGACGCGCATGCCAAGGGCGCTCTCGTGCGTCGCGCGGGCCGGGCTGTCAGCGGCTTCTTCGTCGAGGAGGAGGAACGCCAGCCGGAGCCGACCGGCTCCTCCCCGCAGCGCTCCGAGGGCGGGCACTGACCGGCTGAGGTCTTCTTACCGCGAGGTTTACCTGGGGCCTTCCACCTCCGTCATCCGGAGGCGGGAGGCCCCAGACCTTTTGTGGGTGTTCGGGTGGATGTTCGACCGGGACAGATGACGCGACAACCGTGGGGGTGGATAGTTAGTTGCAGAAAGAAAAAGATATGGAGGTCGAATGTCCATCGATCATTCCGTGTCGCCGACCGCGTCCACGCCCGCGCCAGCCCCGGATGACCCGCCGGCGCTGGACGTCCGAGGGCTGACCTACCGGTTCGGCGAGAAGACCGCGGTCGACTCCCTCGACCTCACCCTCGCCCCCGGGGAGATCGTCGGCCTGCTCGGGCCGAACGGTGCCGGCAAGACCACGGCGATCCGCGTCATCGTGACTCTGCTGCGGCCGGCGGCCGGCTCGGTTCTCGTCTTCGGGGTGGACGCGGCCCGCCAGCCGATCCGGACCCGGCGGCTGATGGGCTACGTACCGCAGATGCTCTCCGCGGACAGCGGGCTGACCGGACGCGAGAACGTCGCGCTGTTCGCCGGCCTGTTCGACGTCCCGCGCCGGCACCGACGGGCCCGGGTCGACCAGGCGCTGGCGGCCATGGGCCTGACCGACGTCGCCGACCGGCTGGCACGCACCTACTCGGGCGGGATGGTCCGCCGTCTGGAACTGGCCCAGGCCCTGGTCAACGCGCCACGGCTGCTCATCCTCGACGAGCCGACCGTCGGACTCGACCCGATCGCCCGCGACAGCGTCTGGGAGCACGTCCTGCGCCTGCGTGAGGAGCACGGCATGGCGGTACTGCTGACCACCCACTACATGGAGGAGGCCGACGTCCTCTGCGACCGGGTCGCGCTGATGCACGCCGGCCGGGTGCGGGTCACCGGCGTGCCCGGCGAGCTGAAGGCCGAGCTGGGCGCGCGGGCCAGCCTGGAGGACGTGTTCCGGCACCACACCGGCGATGCGCTCGCCGGCAACGGCAACGAGGCAGGTGATTTCCGTGGCGTCCAGCACACCCGCCGTGCCGCCCGCCGGGTTGGCTAGCGCTCCGGGGGAGCGGGATCCCCGGACCGCCGGGAACGCGGCCGACAGGGCCTGGCCCGGCGGCCTCGTCGACGACGACTTCGACACCAGCCGGCTGGGCGCGGCCCGGCTGCTGCTGCGCCGGCTGGCCACGCTGTCCCTGGTGGAGCTGCAGAAGCTGCGCCACGACCGGGTGGAGCTCTACACCAGAGCCGTCCAGCCCGCGCTGTGGCTGCTGGTCTTCGGTGTGACGTTCAACCGCGTCCACGCCATCCCGACCGGATCCGTCCCGTACCTGGACTACCTGGCACCGGGGATCCTCGCCCAGTCCGCGCTGTTCATCTCGATCTTCTACGGCATCCAGATCATCTGGGACCGGGACGCGGGCGTGCTGGCCAAGCTCATGGTCACGCCCACGCCGCGCACCGCACTGGTCACGGGCAAGGCGTTCGCCGCCGGGGTGCGCGCGCTGATCCAGGTGTTCGTCGTCGTGCTGCTCGCGGCGGTGCTCGGCGTCGGGCTGACCGCCAACCCGTTGAAGCTGGTGGGCGCCGCGGTGGCGGTGGTGATCGGCGCGGCGTTCTTCGCCTGCCTGTCCATCGTGATCGCGGGGCTGGTGCTCTCCCGGGACCGGCTGATGGGCATCGGCCAGGCAATCATGATGCCGATGTTCTTCGCCAGCAACGCCCTCTACCCGGTCGACATCATGCCGTCCTGGGTACGCGTGGTCAGCTATCTCAACCCGTTGAGCTATCTGGTCGACGCGCTGCGCGGCCTGCTGATCGGCACGCATTCCCACCTGCCGCTCGACTTCGTCGTCCTGATCGGCTCCGCCGGGGTGACGATCCTGGCGGCGAGCGCCCTGCTCGGCCGGCTCGCGCGGTAGCGGCGCCGACGCCATCCGGCCACTTGGTCGCCGGGCCGCCTGGTCGCCGGGTCGCCGGGCCGGCCGGCTGGCCGCGCCAGTGGAGCCCCGCGACCGGCGCGGCGGTCAGCCGCCCAGCAGGGCGATCTGCCTGGCCGCCGTGGTCACCGGGGAGGCCCAGCGGCCGTCGAGACCGACCAGACGCACGCCCGCGCCGGTCAGCCAGCGGTGGATCAGTTCGGTCTCCTCGGCGCTCGCGCAGGGCGTGGGGCCCGGCCCCGGGCGCACGGTCTCGGCGCTGGCCCGGGTCGCCGTCACCCAGGGCCACGGATCGGTGCGTGCCGGTGCGCTGGCCGCCCCGGCGAGCCGGCCGTGGCGGATCACCGCGATGTCCCAGCCGCCCTCGTCGGTGGGCGCGGCGGCGGTCATCTCGGCCACGCCGGTCAGCGCCGCCAGGCGCTGGAGCCGCTGTGACGCGTGCAGGAAGGCCAGCAGCCGGTCGCGGACGACCGCCGCGTCCTCGTAGCGCTGCTCGGCGGCGAGGGCGGCGATGCGGGCCCGCGCGGCGTCCACGACCACCTGCGGGTCGGCGGTGATGGCGGTCACGGCCGCTGCCACGTGCCGGGCGTACTCCTGCGGGCTCTCCCGGCCGTCGCAGGGCGCCCCGCAGCGGCCCAGCTCCACCAGCGCGCACGCGGCGGTGGGCCGGCGCGGTGACAGCCTGGTGGCGCACTGGCGCAGCGGGATCGCCTCGTGGATCGCGGCCGCGGCGAGGTCCGCCGCGGCCATGCTGGGGAACGGGCCGAGGTAGGTACCGTCGTCCCGGGCCGCCCGCACCCGGGACAGCCGCGGATACGGCTCATCGGTGATCTTCAGGTAGACCGCCCGTTCCGGGTTCCGGGAGCGGCGGTTGTACGGGGGCTTGTGCTCGGCGATCAGCCGGACCTCCCGGACCTGCGCCTCCAGCGCGTGCGCGCACGCGATCGCGTCCACCCGCTCGGCTGACGCGACCATCGCGGTCATCCGCTGCCGCGGCTCACCGGCGGTGAAGTACGACCGGACGCGGGCCCGTACCGACCGGGATGTCCCGACATAGAGGGGCCGGTCGGTGCTGTCCCGGAAGATGTACACCCCCGGGCCGGTCGGCAGGTCGTCCGCCAGGTGCCGCTTGCGCCGCCGGGCGGGGGAGACCTTGCGGGAGAATCCGTGCAGTTCCTCCAGCGTGGTCACGCCGAAACCGCCGAGACGCTCGAACAGCCCGTGCAGCACGGCGACGGTCGCCCGCGCGTCCGCCAGCGCCCGGTGGCAGGGCCCGGCGTCCGCGGGGAAGAGCCGGGCCAGCGAGGCGAGCTTGTGGTCCGGGGTCTCGTCCCGTCCCAGCACCTGCCTGGCGATACGGAGTGTGTCCAGATGCTCCCAGTCAGGGACGGGATGGCCGCAGCGTACACACGCCTCCCGCAGGAATCCGAGGTCGAAGGGCGCGTTGTGCGCGACCAGCACGCTGCCGTGGGCGAACTCCAGGAAGGTCGGCAGGGCCGCGTCGATGCGGGGCGCGGTGGCGACCATCGCGTCGGTGATTCCGGTGAGGACCGAGATGAACGGCGGGATCGGCGCGTCCGGCCGCACCAGCGTCGCCAGTTCCGCGAGGACCTCCCCGCCGCGGATCTTCACCGCGCCGATCTCGGTGATCTCGCTGTCGGCCGCCCGGCTGCCGGTGGTCTCCAGGTCCACCACGACGAAGGTGACCTCCCGCAGGGGACGGCCGAGCTCCGCCGGTGGCACGGGCAGCTGGGCCGCCGGCAACACGGGACGAACATGATCGTGCTGCCGGCGGCCCGCCGGGGCGCCCTGATGGAGCGGGGACTGGTGCTCGGCGGGCGGCGTGGGCGGTGCGTCCGGGTGGCCGCCGCCCGGCACGGGGAAGAACCGGCGCATGTCCGGGTACGGTAGTCCCTGCTCACGACAGTTTTCCGGCCCTGTTCCCGGGACGGGCTCCCGCTCACGCCCGCCGGTCACCGGCTGGCCGCCAGACGCCGGTGGCCTGTCACGTGAACAGCCGGGCGAACCCGTCCTGACCCGCCGTGGTGACCCGGAACTCGTTGCCCTCCGGGTCGGCGAGGATGAAGCCGCTGTCGGCGCCGTCGGTGTAGCGTCCGACCTCGCGGGCGCCCAGCGACGACAGCCAGCCGACCACGCGTGCGGCGTCCACCGCGTACAGGTCCAGGTGCAGCCGGCCCGGGCTCGGCACCGACCCGGACACGCGCCGTAAACGCAGCTTGGGACCGGCGCCGGCCGGGTGGCGCAGGACGGCCGAGTCGCCGTCGTGCCGCGCAACCTCGTAGCCGAGTGCCGACGACCAGAACCCGACCATCAGCTCCACGTTGACGCAGTCCAGGCCCACCTGGGCCATGCGGATGCCATTCGTTTCAAACCAGGCCACAGGCGCATGATTCCGCATGGCTGACCGGTCTGTGTCGGTGTGTCACCCTGGGCCCGCCGGCCCGTCCACGGCAGCGCCCCGCAGCCGCCGTGCCGGTACCGTTGCGCTGCCCGGCCCGCAGCCGCGCTGTCGACCCGCCGTCGTGCTGCCGGCACGGCACCAGCACGCTGCCAGCGCGGGGCGGGGCCGAGCGGCGCGAGTGCCAGCGTGGATCTCAGCCGGCTACTGTCCGGATACAGATACCGTCCAGGCAAAGTCAACGTCCAGATAAGGTCACCGTCCGGACATGTACTGTCCGGGCATGGCCAGCGTCTTCACCCGGATCATCAAGAGGGAGCTGCCCGGGCGGATCGTCCACGAGGACGACCACAGCGCGGCGTTCCTGACCATCGCCCCGATCCGGCCGGGGCACACCCTGGTGGTGCCACGGCTGGAGGTCGACCACTGGATCGACCTGCCGCCCGACGTCCTGCGGGAGCTGTGGAGCACCGCGGCCCTGGTAGGGCGGGCCATCGACACCGCCTTCCGTCCCCGCAGGGTGGCCGCGCTGCTCGCCGGGCTGGAGGTGCCGCATGTGCACGTGCACCTCATCCCGATCGACTCCGAGGCAGACATCTCGTTCGAGGCGGCCGATCACAACCCCGACCCGGCCGCGCTCGACGACGCGGCCGAACGCATCAGGGCCGCTCTCGCCCGGTAGCTCCCGGCAGGCCGGCCCTGTCCCGACCGGGGGCGGCCCTGTCCCGACCGGGGCGCTGTGACCTGGACGAACCGGCCGAGAACCCATGCGATCCGGAGGGATCGGGCTGGCCCGATACGCTGGGGTGTCGTCGTCGTTGTTCCCAACGTGCCCCGGAGTCTGGCCGTGTCCCTCGATCTTCCCGAACCGTCTACCCGCATGCGGTGGGGGACACGCGCGGATCCGCTCCGTTGCGCCGTGACGGGGAGGTTGTGGCACCGGGAGCGGGCCCGTGCCCAGACCACTCCCGGCGCTCCTGCCGGTCTCGGCAGCCCCGGCCGGTGCGGGGGACGAGGGGCGGTGGCCGGGGAGACCGCGGGCTTCCGGCATCGTCGGTGTGGCGTACCGGACGGCACCATGGCGACCAGTGCCATAGCGACCGGCGGCAGGCCGGGCGGTGACCTGCCGGTTGGCGGCAGGCCGGACGGCGCGCCGCGTGATCTTGCACTGGCGTCCGGGTGAGCGAGCCGCTTCCCTCCAGCGTCCGGGCACAGATTGTGGCGTTCGCGGCCGACACCCTCGCCGATCTCCCGGAACAGGATGTGCCGGCCACGCTCGTGGCCGTCCGCCGCTTCATCCCGTCCCGGCGGTCCCGGCTCGGGGCGACCCCGCTGGCGGCCGCCATGGCCAACGACGCGGTCTTTCGCGGCCGGGTCGCCGAGCGGCTGCGGCTGGCCCTGCCCGAGCTTGTGGCGTCGCTGGAGTCCGACGAGGGGCCGCCCGAGGCGGCGCCGCCCGAGGAGATCGCGGCCGTAGCCTACGTCCTGCGGCTGCCCGGCTGGGAACGGATGGTCGAGGCCGCGGCCCAGGAGGTGGCCGAAGCCGCGGCGTCGGCCCGCGCGGCCGACGCCACCGAGACGGTCACACGTCTGCGTGAACAGCTGGACGCACTCCGGCAGGGCGCCAAGGTCGAGAACGACCAGTTGCGGGAGCGGCTGGCGGTTGCCCGCTCCGAGGTGGAGGACGCCCGCCGCCGGCTGCGCTCCTCCTCCGACCGGCTCCGCCGGGTCGAGAACACGGCGAACGATGCCGTCGAGGTGGCGGAGAAGGCCCGCGACGAGGCGGTCGCCGCAGCCCGGGACGCCGAAGCCGAGACCCGGCGGCTGCGACAGCGGGTCGCCGAGCTCGAAGCCGCCCTGACCGCGTCCCGGCGGGGCAGCCGGGAGGCCCGCTCGGCCGAGGACGTGCGCCTGCGGGTCCTGCTCGACACGCTGATGGCCGCGGCCAACGGCTTCCGCAAGGAGCTCGCGCTGCCGACCGCCGTGCTGCACCCGGCGGACATCGTCAGCCGTGGCGAGGACGACGCCGCGCCCCTTGACCCGTTCTGCGGGGTCAGCGCCCGCGGCCTGGCCGAGGACGACCCGGCCGTGATCGACGAGGTGCTCGCCGTCCCCGGTGTGCATCTCATCGTGGACGGTTACAACGTCACCAAGCGCGGATACGGCTCGTTGACGTTGCAGGCGCAGCGCGCCCGGCTGCTGTCCGGGCTCGGCGCGCTGGCCGGCCGCGCGTCCGAGAGCGAGATCACGGTCGTGTTCGACGCGACCGCGGTCACCGCCAGGCCGGTCGGGGTGGCGGCGCCCCGCGGGGTACGGGTGCTCTTCAGCCGCTCCGGCCAGCTGGCCGACGAGGAGATCGTCCGCCTGGTGCGGGCCGAGCCGGTGGGGCGCCCCGTCGTCGTCGTCACCTCGGACCGCGAGGTGGCTGACACCAGCCGTCGCTCGGGCGCGCGCCCGATCCCCTCCGCCGCCCTCCTGGCCCGCCTCGACCGCTCCTGACCGCCGGAGGCGCCCGATTTCGTGATCGTTACAACGCTCCCATATTTTTGATCATATTGCTCGTGCTTCGTAGGAGCCCGCGCCTGGCAAGCGCTCGATCCACCCACAGGTCTCCGGCCATACCCGGAGGCGGCGCATGCCTCCCGGATGACGTGCGGGGTGTCGTGGTCTGGTGGGTGGCTGCGTTGGGTCTGACATCTGGACTGCCCTGTTCGGGGCATAGCATCGCCGCTATGGCCTGGGGTACCGTCGAGCTGGAACCGGAAGTCCGGGACTGGCTGGAGCGGTTACCGACCGCGCAGTTCGCCACGGCGGCGTTCTACGTGGACCTGCTCGCCGAGCAGGGGGCGCTGTTGGGCGAGCCGTACACGTGGCAGCTCGACGGCAAGCTGCGGGAGCTGCGGTTCCATCTGGAGGGCCGGGCGGTGCGGATGACCTACTGGATCGCTCCAGGCCGGCGGGTGGTGTTGTTGACGGTATTCGCCAAGACGCGGATGCGGGAGGCCGCCGAGGTGTCCCGGGCGAGGCGCGCGCTGGCGCGCTGCCTGGCCGAGTCACACACGGTGAGTGAGGACGAGGGAGAGGATGGCGATGCTTGAACGGACGGACTGGGCGGAGCTGAGGGAACGGCGGATGGGTGAGCCGGGCGCGTGGGAGGCGTACCAGGCGGCCAGACTGGCGTTCGAGCTGGGCCGGGCGGTCCGGGAACTGCGCCAGCGGCGTGCCTGGAGCCAGGCTGAACTGGCTCGGACGGCAGGCATGACCCAGTCGGCGGTGGCCCGGTTCGAGGCTGGCGGGACAGTACCCACGCTCCCCGTGCTGGGGCGGCTGGCCGAGGCTCTCGATGCTGACCTCGACGTTCGCGTCACCCCTCGCTCCGCGGCGTAGGCGACAGGGGTGCCACGGGATTCGCCGGGGGCGTGATCTCGCCAGGTTCACGGAACGTATGTTCGACGACATCGACATCGACATCGACATCGGCGGCGTGGGGATGGTTGCCGGCTATACCTTGATGATCGTGAATGGCCGGGCGTTCGGGAGGTATTCGGCCAGATACTGAAGATCACCAGGGTCGGATGTGTAGACGACTCCGCCGTGGCGGGCCGCTGCCAGCACGACGACGGCGGCGGCTCCGTCGGTGGTGTGGGCGCGGCCGAGCAGCTCGCCGGCGGAGCGGGCCGTGGTCTGGTCGACCGGTTCGACGATGCAGCCCCGGAGCAGACGGGCGAGCCGTGCCTGGCGTGCCCCGTCGCGCCAGACCTGCCAGACGACAGGCGCCGGGACAACGGGGGCGACGTCACCAGCCAACGCCTTGATGTGGCGGGCCCACATGCGCTCGTCGTTGCGTTCGGCGGCGACGAGGGCACCAGCGTCGTAGAGCAGATTCACGCGGTACGGCGGGGGAGGATGCCGGCGTCTTCCAGCTCACGCTGGGCTTCGTCGAGAACGTCCCGCGGCAGCGGACCGTGTTCGGCCTCCCACTCCCGCGCGGCTGCCAGGCCGTCCGTAATGACCGCCTGCCGCTCCAGCCGCTCCGTGATCGCTTCGCGTACCCACGCCGACAGCGAGGTGCCCGCGGCCCGTGCGGCGTCTTCGGCGCGGGCGCGGAGGTCGTCGCCGAGGTAGAGGGGAGTCGACGTCGTCCTGGCCACGTCCGCCAGCATACCCGATGCGAATCGCTTGCGAATCTATGTTGGTCGTCGTTGGTCGTCGCGGCTCGGCTGGCGGCCGAACGGCGTCTACATGGCCCGCGATTCCGGTATCGCTGTGGAACGGACCTGGTCCAGCACGGATTCGACGGTGTCGATGTCGGACGCCGTGAAGAACTTTTCGGGTCCGCTGGGCGTGAGCTGGGTGAACGGGGGGTCGTAGAGCTGGCCGACGTCGACCAGGCCGCGGCGCGCAAGAATATCGATGAGCATCTTCAGGAAGTGGAGCTGGTTGGCGGTCAGCGTGCGGCCGGTCTGGAACTGGTCGAACGCGCGGGCCGCGGCCTCGCGGTCGAGGCCGGTGAGGGAGCGCAGGAAGAGGCCGAGCCCCTCGTGCCTGGCCTTGGCCTGCTCGATGTCCTCCGTGGTACCGAGGCCGGAGTCGAGGAAGACCTGCTCCAGTTCGTCGAGGTCGGTCGTGGTGATCTGGCGGTTGCGGCGCAGCTTCTGGACAGCGAGCTGGTTCTCATGGCTGCGCAGATAGGTGCGGATCTTCTTCTCGAAGTCGTCTCCGAGTGGCTGCCAGGTGATCCCGCCCTCGCTGATCTCGCCGAGTTCGTCCTCGAAGTCGGTGTAGACGACGTTGCGCTTGCCCTTCTCGATCAGCCGGATGAGTCCGCGCAGGCGGAGGCGGACCGATTCGAGCATGGGCAGCGTGACGTCCTGCCACCACGCGTCGGTGGTCAGCTCCTCGAGCAGCTCCGCCTGGGCCCGTACCAGCGGGATGGTGGTCTGGCCGAGCAGCGCGGTAGCGATCTCCTGGACGCGGACGCGCATCCTGGTGAACCCGGTCTCGGTGCCGAGGCAGGCCAGTTGCAGGCGCAGGATCAGCAGGTCGAAGCGCCTGGCCTCTTCACCGGCGGGATCGTCCTGGTAGGCGCTGGGCAGCCCGGCGAGCTTCTCGAGATCGGCGTAGACCCCGGGGGCGATCCGCTGCCAGCGGTCGGGCAGCGAGTATGCCTCGACCTGCTCGCGGTATGGGCGGACCAGGAAGTTCTCGGGGTTCATTCCCGCCACCTGCTCGCGCAGCCGGCGGGCCAGATCGGCCCGCAGTTCGGTGACTTCCCCAACCGGTTCTGCGTCGGCCGTGGCCCGGGCGGCATCGGCCGGCGCACGTTTCTCGTCCAGCTCGAGCAGCAGGTCGGCGCGGCGCTGGAAGATCCGCTGGCCGAGGGACGGCGGGAGCGCATGCTCGACGGCGGGCATGTTCTGGTTGAAGTAGTCGACGTTCTGGCAGAGGTCGAAGACGAGGAACTCGGCATGGCATCGCGAAGCGATGTCATGGGTGCTGGTCCACCGAGATCCTCGACGAACTCGACCGCACCCTCCGCCTGTTCCTCGCAAGCGAGGGACGTCACCGGAAGAAATCGACGCCTGTCTCACCCGCTTCACCCGAACGGCGACCGCCTTCCCGGACACCCTCGTCACCGGCTGGGAGCCGCTCGTCCCGACCCTCCACCTACCCGACCCCGACGACCGGCATGTTGTCGCCACAGCATGAGCCGGCCGAGCCGACGTGATCGTCACCGACAACCCTGCGGATTTTCCGCCCAGCGCGCTGCCCGCACCACTCACCCGGCAGTCTCTCGACGACTTCCTGCTCGACGAACTCGATCTTCACCCGGGTCGGGTCGTCACCGCCGTCCGTGCGATCGCCAGCAGGACCCGACGGTCGGGCCCGGCCATGACAGCCCACGACATCGCCATATACATGCACACACAGCACCCCGGCCTTCGGCGAGCGCCTGCCGACGGCACTCGACAGTCCACGCACAGCCTGATGACTGTTCTGACCCAACGTCAGGCGAAGACCTCGACAGCGCACGCGGCCGTGCCGCTGCGCGCGATGCGGGTATCGCTGGTGATCAGGGGCAGCCCCAACGCCTCGGCGAGCGCCACGTACTGCGCGTCGTACGCACTGAGGTTGTGATGCAGCTCATGGACCCGCCGCCAGAGGATCGGCGTCTCATGCCGCACGAGCGGCAGTATCTGGTAATCGGCGACGGCCTTCGTCGTTTCTCGTTTGGTGATCTTGTTGCCTCGAAGCATCCCGAACAATGCCGAAACTATTTCGTAGTCGAGTAGGCCGGGTGCCGCGAGCGACTCGAGGCCGGCGAGCCGGCGGCGTACGGCGACTCCACCCGCACCCTGGTCTGTCAGCGTCCGTACCAGCGCCGAACAGTCGATCACGGCCGCTACATCGCTCAACGGCGTTGCCTGCCCTCGTCGATCGCGGCAAGGATGTCCGAGGTGCTGACGTCGGACCGTGTCTCGCGGTCGAGGCGGGTCATCATGTCCGCCAGGGACGGCGTCCGTGCGTCGCGCGTGACCAGGTCGAGCAGGTACGTCTGTAGGCTGCGTCCCCCCTTCGCAGCCTTGATTTTCAACGCTTCGAGGGTCGACTCGGAGACGTCGCGGATAGTGATCGCAGTCATGTCTGCATTTTACCTACAGTGCCTGCAATACGCCATCGAGATCGTTAGTGGCGGGCGGGTGGACGGGGAGCGCGTCCGAGATCGTCTCATCCGTGGGCAATGATCGTTGAGGATCGGTCCGACTACCCGAGACGGCGGCGTTACGCTGGTTCGGGAGGATCAGGCCGTCGGGTCGCCAGGAGGAGGTGTGCCATCGCCGCGGAGATGATTGCTCCCGCCTGGATGCACCAGCAGATCACGGTGGAGCAGTACGACTCCTGGTCCGAGGAGCAGTGCGCGGGCATCGAGATCGTGGACGGGATGGTCGTCGTGAGCCCCGGCGCGTCCAAACGTCACAACCGGCTGGCCAAGATCCTCGCGGTCGCGTTGGAGACCGCCGCCGGGCTGGGCTGGAACGCGGATTTCGGCTTCGACGTGCGGCTTCAGGACGTGCCGCTGACGAATCAGCGCCCGGACGTCGTCGTGTACCGCGCCGACACGATCGACATCATGCCGGCCCGTCCCGAGCACATCCTGCTTGTCGTCGAGGTCGTCTCGCCGGGCTCGGAGACGACCGACAGGATCGTCAAGGCTGAGCAGTACGCGCGGGCCGGGATCTCGTACTACTGGCGGGTCGAGCAGCTCCCCGCGGGCGTCCCGGTCGTCCATACCTACGTCATCGATCCGGCGACCAGGACATACCGTGACGATGAGGTCTTCACGGGTGTCGTTGACGCCGTCGCGCCTTTCCCCGTCAAGATCGACCTTACTCGGCTGTAGCGGCGTCACGCCTGGGCTTTCTGGTGGGGTCAGGGGCTGGGTAGTCAGGTCTCGTTCTTCGTCCGGGCTGTGCTGGGTTCTCCCGCTGGTCCCGGCATCTTTCGCTCTTGGTGGCCTCGGCATCATTCCTGATTCCCGCTCCCGATCTGGTCGTCGCACTGTCCGGTGGACCGCTGGAGGCGTTGGGGCGGAAAAGTTGTCGGACCTGGTGCCTACGGTGGGTCCCGACGCGGTCGCGTCACCCGTGGCGGTCATGTCATGACCGTTCGGGTCGGCTCGAGGCGGCCGGTTCCGGCCGGGAAGGCGGAGACGATGCTGATCGACTGTGGCACCTGTGTGGTGCGTGGGGCCGCGTGTGGGGACTGCGTGGTGCGTGTTCTGCTGGAGCCCGCCGGCGGCGTCGTCGACTGGGACGACAGCGAGCAACGGGCCGTGGACGCCCTCGCCGCCGGCGGCCTGATCCCACGCTCCCGGTTCGTCCCCCCGGTGGCATCCGCGACGCCCAGGAAGGCCGGGGACGTCAGGAATGCCGAGAACGTCGCGTCCACGGCGCCGGCGCTGGTGCCGATGGCGCAGGTGCTGCCGTTGCCCCGTCCCGTGAACGGCCCCCGTGAACGCACCCGCCGGACCGGTTAGCCCACCGCCTTCCCCCGCGGCGGCGCGTCACGGCCGGATGAGTCGGGCCGGGCGGTGGCTCCGGCGGCGCGTGCTGGCGGCGTCGGTGGTGACGCTGGCGGTCTGCGTGGTGGTCGCTGTCGGGGTGGGGCTGGCTGTCATCAACTATGCCGGCCAGGAACGCGCTGGTCAGGAACATGATGATCAGTGGAACGCCGCTCATGAGGATGCGGCCGGTGCGGCCCGGTTACAGCCCACACCAGAGCCGGCTGGGCAGGGGGCTGCTGGGCCTCTGACGGTCGTCGGGGACCTGCCGACCTCACGGCTGGTCGAGATACGTCGTGACGCCGACGAGGCCCTGCGCTATGTGCGTACCGTCTGGGACGGGCCGTGGGCCGACCGGGTCGTGGTGGAGGTTCCCGCGGGCGGCGCCGGCTTCCGCGCCGAGTCAGGACGGGCAGGCGCCGACGGTGAGGCCGCGGTCGTGGTGCTTCCGCGGGAGGCCCGGGGGCCCGGAGCGTCCGCGGCTGCCAGGGCACTGTCCGGTGGCGGCAGCGGGGACGCCACTGACGGCGGCACCGCGTCACCAGGGTGCCCGCCTGGTGGATGTGCTCCTGGCGTGTCGCCCGGTGGTACCGACAGCGGCATCGGAGGTGGCGGCTCGGGCGTCGGCCGTGTGATCGTCAACCCGGAGGTCTACGACCGGTTGAGCGTCGAGGGACGGCAGGTGGTGCTGCGGCACGAGTTCACCCACCTGGCCAGCGCCGACGTGACCGGGGCAGGCACCCCGACGTGGCTGGTGGAGGGGCTGGCCGAGGCCGTGGGCCATGCCGGCGTACGGCTGGCGGTGGCCCGGGCAGCCACGGAACTGGCCGCCGAGGTGCGCGCGGGCCGGTTACCGGACGCGTTGCCCGACGACGCGGCGTTTTCTGCGACGGACGGCAGCGTCCCCGTCCGGTATCAGGAGTCGTGGCTGGCCTGCCGGCTGATCGCGGACCGGGTCGGCCTGGACGGGCTGATCAGGTTCTACCGGCAGGTCGGGACCGGCGCCGGCGATCCACGGACGCGGCTGGCCGATGCGCTGCGGGCGGTTCTGGGCGTCACCGAGGCCGATTTCATCGCACAGTGGAGATCATATATGGACGTACAGTTACATTCCTGACTGTTCGATGGTTGTCGGGAGGCTACGGACGCGCTGCCGTACATGCGTGCCGCCGTGTGAGGGCTGTCTGCGTACGGCGGTCGGCCGCCACTACGGCGGCGGGGCAGGCGGGGCGATACTCCGAGTGCCCCGGGCCGTCGCTCGGCTGCCGTCGCGGCGGGGGAGGCGTCCGGCGCCGCTCGGGATGTCTCCTGTCGCAGGCTGCCCGTTACCGGGGCGGCCTGGCGGGATGCTGGAGGATGGCCCGATGCGGGTACTGGTCGTAAGCAATGACTTTCCGCCACGTCCCGGTGGAATTCAGGCATATGTGTACAATTTCGCCAGTCGGTTACCCGCCACGGAGATGATCGTCTACGCTCCCGCGTGGCGGGGCGCGTCAGCGTTCGACGCGGCAGCGCCCTTCCCCGTGGTGCGGCATCCGACGACCCTGATGCTGCCGGTCCCGGACGTGCTGCGCCGGGCCCGGGCGATCGCCCGCGCGGAGAAGTGCGACGCCGTCTGGTTCGGGGCGGCCGCGCCGCTGGGCCTGCTCGCGGCCGGCCTGCGCCGCGACCCGGGGGTGGGCCGGATCGTCGCGAGCACGCACGGTCACGAGGTGGGCTGGGCGGTGCTGCCGGGCCCGCGGCAGGTACTGCGCCGCATCGGGCGGACGGTCGACGCCGTCACCTACCTGACCGACTACACCAGGACGCGGCTCGCGCCGGCCTTCGGCCGCCGGCCGGCCCTCGTCCGGCTGCCCGGCGGCGTCGACACCGGGTTCTTCCGGCCGGGCGTGGGACGCGACGACATCCGCCGGCGACACGGCCTCGCCGGCCGTCCGGTCGTGGTGTGTGTGAGCAGGCTGGTCGAGCGCAAGGGGCAGGACATGCTGATCAGGGCACTGCCGGCCTGGCGCCGCCGGGTGCCCGGGACGGCGCTGCTGCTCGTCGGCGGGGGCCCGCACCGGCCGGCGCTGCAACGGCTGGCCCGGGACGCCGGGGTGGCCGAGCACGTGGTGATGACCGGTTCGGTCCCCTGGGAGGAACTGCCCGCCCACTACGCCGCCGGTGACGTCTTCGCGATGCCGTGCCGGACGCGGCGGGCGGGCCTGGAGGTCGAAGGCCTCGGGATCGTCTACCTGGAGGCGTCGGCCGCGGGTCTGCCGGTCGTCGCCGGGCGCAGCGGTGGGGCGCCGGACGCGGTGCTCGACGGCCGGACCGGGACCGTCGTCGACGGTGGCGACCTGCGGGAGGTGACCGATGCGGTCGGCGGTCTGCTGGCCGACCCCGACCGGGCCCGGGCCATGGGCGCGGCCGGCCGCGCCTGGGTCGAGCAGGCCTGGCGCTGGGACGTTCTCGCGGCCAGGCTGCGCGACCTGTTGCTGCTCCCGGGCACGGCACAGGCATGATCGCGACGGGCATGATCGCGTCGTGTCCCGTCCACCGGCGCTCGGCCGCTGGGGCCCGACCGATGCGCTGGCCGTGCGCGACTGCGCTGGCCGTGCGCGACGGCCGCCGCGGCCGTGTCCCGCCCGCCGGGGCCCGCTGTCTGACATGATCCCGGACGTGAGTCCCTCGCCCGTGCAGATCGATCTCGTCGACGAGGTCTTCCTGGCCGTCGACCCGGCTGTGGCGTCCGCGGCGGTCCACGATCCGGCATGGTGGCGCGTGTTGTGGCCGGATCTCGAGCTCACCGTCTTCCAGGACCGTGGCGCCGAGGGGCTGCGCTTCACGGTGACCGGCGCGCTGGTCGGGACCAGCGAGATCTGGCTCGAGCCGTGGGGTGACGGTGTCGTCGCGCACGTCTTCCTGCGGGCGGACGTCACCCGCCGGGGGCGGCCGGCCGAGGTTCGCCGGCTGCGTCCACGCGCCGCGGCACGCTGGGCACAGCACCGCTCGCTGCACACCAAACGCCAGCTCAACGTGCTCAAGGACGTCCTTGAGGCGGGCCGCGCGCCCGGCGAGCCCGCGGCGGCGCCTCCACCGCAGCCCGCGGCATCCACCGGGCCCGCTCCTGCTGGGCCCGCTCCTGCTGGGCCCGCTCCCGCTGGGCCCGCTGTGGGGCCGGTGGAACCCACCGGGCGACCCGAGCGGTTCGCAGAACCTGCCGTACGGTCCGCGGAACCGGCGGAATCCGTGGCGCCCACCGCGGAACTCGTGGAATCCGCGGAACCGGTCATGCGCGCCGTGAAACCGGCGGAACCCGTGGGGCCCGCTGTGCCACGGGCGCCGTCCGCCGATTCCCCAGGGCGCCCCGTACACCGTTGAGGCGCGTCTGGGGACGTCCACCGGGGCGACCATCCGGTGTGCTGGAGCCCGCCGAGGGACACGGCGCACGAAGAGCAACGATCCGGCATTTCACCGAGCGACGGCCCGTGGTCCGGATCAGCCCCCGCGCGATCCTCCAAGAACCCACAGAACACCCGGGCAGCGGCAGCCTCACATCCACCAGCAACCGCCCCACCAGCAACCTCCCCACCAGCACCGCCCGGGAAGCCGGCCCAGCGCCCGCGCGGGATCCGCCGGCCCGGCGAACGGAGCCGTGACGTCGAAAACGGGGCCGGAAAGAGACGGAAGTTACGTCATCGCTCCGTTCGCGGGCTTGCCCGTCGATCTGGGCGCGGGTACGGGGCGGGGGTTCTCGGGTGGCGGCCGGGTTGCGTCAGGTGGGTTTTTCGGACGGGGTGACCGTAGGCTTGGCTGGTATGAGGGTCCATGTGGTCAGTGATGTTCATGGCCGCGCAGACGCGCTTGCCGCCGCCGGGCAGGGGGCCGACGCCTTCATCTGTCTCGGGGACCTTCTTCTTTACGTGGACTACCGGGATCACCGCCGCGGGATCATGGGTGACCTGTTCGGCCCGGAGGCGGTCGGGAAAATGATTCGGCTGCGGACCGAGCAGCGTTTCGACGAAGCCCGTGAATGGTCCCACGGGTTGTGGGCCACCTTGGGCGACGACCGGCAGGCGATCATCGAGCAGGCGATCCGCCGGCAGTACGAACAGTTGTTCGCGGCCTTTCCCACGCCGACTTTCCTGACCTATGGCAACGTCGATCTCCCGCATCTCTACCTGGACTATCTGCGGGACGGTGTCACGCTGCTCGACGGCGAGACGACCGAGATCGGCGGGCTGCGGTTCGGTTTCGTCGGCGGGGGCTTACGCACCCCCATGCGCACCCCGTACGAGATCGACGATGAGACCTACGCCGCGAAGGTCGCGGCGGTCGGGGAGGTGGACGTGCTGTGCTGCCACATTCCGCCGCACCTGCCCGAGCTTGTGTACGACACGGTGGCCCGGCGTTACGAACGGGGCAGCGTCGCGGTGCTGGAGGCCATTCACGACATGAAGCCTCGTTACGTTCTGTTTGGACATGTTCACCAGCCGTACCGTGATGTGCTCGACATCGGGTCGACTCGCTGCGTCAACGTCGGGCATTTCAACGCCCGGGGGACGCCGTTCGTACTCGAGTGGTAGGCAGCCCACCGCGGGTGCTCGAGCGGTCGGCGGCCCGCCGCAGGCGCTGGTCGTCCGGGTGTCGGGCCATGCGATCGGCAGCCTGTTGACGATCTCCGGCGATTTGTCAACGACCCGTGGATGGCCTGCAGATGGCCCGTGGATGGCCTGGGGATGGCCTGCGGACGACCCGCCGGCCACGGACACACCCGGTGGTAACCCGCCGTGTCCGTGGCCGGTCCGGTAGCCTCGTCGACTGGTCAGGATGATTATCCTGGCGTGTGGAGAGATCCTGGATGTCTCAGTAGCCAGGATGCAACCGGGATGCCAGCAGTGTCGGGTATGCCCGGGCGAGTTGTGGAGGCAGTGTCACCAATGGCGGAGCACGCCCGAGCCAGCACCACGATCAATGCCAAGCCCGCGGCTGTGATGGCAGCGATTGCCGATATAGGTGCATATTCGACCTGGTCAGGGCCGGTGGAACGGGCCGAGGTCGTCGCGCCCGGCCCGGACGGCCGTCCCCGACAGGCCCGTTTCCTGGTCAACGCGGTGGTGGCGAAGGAGGAATTCGTCACGGAATACACCTGGTGCGGTGACGATTCGGTGAGCTGGACCCTCGTCGAGGGAAAAAACCTGGTCGCGCAGAACGGCAGCTACGTTCTGCGCGACCTCGGTGACGGCCGGACCGAGGTCACCTACGACCTCACCGTCGAGCTGAAGGTCAAGATTCCGAGTCTGATCCGGCGCAAGGTGCAGAACGGTGTCGTCGACGCCGCGCTGAGGGATCTCAAGAAACACCTCGAGAGCTGACCACGCGTGCGATGCGTGCTCTTCGCGGGCAAGGGGGGCGTCGGGACGACCACGGTCGCCGCTGCGACGGCCACGCTGGCCGCCCAGCGCGGTAACCGGACGCTGGTGATGTCCGCGGACCCGGCGGGAGGTCTCGCGGCGGTTCTCGACCATCCGCTGGACACGGCTCCCATCGAGATCGAAACCGGCCTGTTCGCCCAGCATGTGGACACCCAGCGCGCCTTCGAGGACCGCTGGTGGACGATACGGGCCGCCCTGGGCCGGCTGTGGGAGGCCACCGGAGCGGATCCGATCGAGCCCGGTGAGCTGACGGTGCTGCCCGGCGCCGGCGAGGTACTGGCCCTGGTGTACCTGCTCGACCAGCTCAGATCCGGGGACTACGACGTCGTCGTGGTCGACGCCGGCCCGATCGCCCGTTTACTGCGTCTGCTGACCCTGCCGGAAACGCTGTTGTGGTATCTGCGCCGAGTCGTCCCGATCGACGGCCGGCTCGCCCACCTGCTGCGCGGCAGCCCGTGGCGGCTGGGTCGTCCCACCTGGCCGGACTCCGTGGCCGGACCGCTCGCCGGGGCCACCGCGCGGCTTCAGCAGATCATGGATGAGGTCCGTGACGTCCTGTCCGACCCGGCGCGCTCCAGCGTGCGGCTCGTGCTGACCCCCGAGACCGTCGTGGTCTCCCGGACCAGGGCGGCGGTGGGCGCGCTGGCGCTGCACGGGTTCGGGGTGGACGCCATGGTGGCCAACCGGGTGCACACCGCAGCCGGGGGCGATGCCTGGCGGGCCGGCTGGGCGGCCGCCCACCGTGACCAGTTGGCGGCCGTCGAGCTGTCCTTCGCGCCGATCCCGGTCCTGCGCGCGGCCTACCGAGCCGGGGAGCCGGTCGGCCTGGAGGAGCTCGCGGCCTTTGCCGCGGGCACCTATTCGGCCCTCGACCCGGTCGCCGTCCTCGGG